>CAMWXA010000005.1 GCA_947178035.1 uncultured Lachnospiraceae bacterium
CATTTGCAGCGGAGTCAGCCATAGAAAATGCCGGGGGATTTCTGCCTTCTGGGTGGGGATTGTCAGGGTTCTATGAGGTGTTTGTGCGGCGGCCGGATTATCTGGTAAAATTCTGGAATTCGCTGCTGCTCTCCAGTGCAATTGTCGCGGGGCAGTGTGTGCTTTCGGCGCTGGCAGGATACGGCTTTTCTAAATTTGTGTTTCCATTCAGGGAGGCAGTCTATTTTGCCGTTATCGTGCTGATGCTCATGCCCTATCAGGTGACGCTGGTGTCGAATTTTCTGATCACGGATGCGCTGCACCTGAACAATACTTACTGGGCGATCCTGCTGCCCGGAATTTTCTCGCCGTTTGGCGTGTTTCTGATGCGGCAGGGGTTTGACGCCATGGAGGAGGGCATCCGGGAGAATGCCATGCTGGAGGGATGTTCGCAGCTGCGGGTTCTGACGCAGATTGCGGTGCCTGTCTGCCGGGGATGGATGACAGCCCTGATTCTTCTGGGTTTTGTGGACGCGTGGAACATGGTGGAGCAGCCGCTTGTCTTTCTGCAGGAGACATTCCGCTATCCGATTTCGGTTTTTCTCGCGCAGATGGACGAGTCGCGGATGGATGTTGTTTGTACCTGTGGGATTCTGGTATTGCTGCCTGTACTGCTGCTGTTTTTGTTCAGCGAGGAGGACTTGACGGTCAGCGCTGCCGGATTGAAGGTTTGAGGTGGAGTATGAGTGCGAGAAAAAAGAGGACGTTGTGTTGTGCGGTCTGCATTTTTGTCATACTGTGTGTGTTTACGATTGTCTCCTACAGGACCAATATCAGGCTGATGCCCCATGTGGAGACATTTTCGTACACGCCGCCGATTTTTCAGGCGGACGAGCGGCTGAAGTGGTATCTGCCGGAGGAAGCCTTTTTTGTAAATGCAAAGGGGCATACGGTGATTTACCGGGTCAAGGAGCGCGTCGGGCGGTTTGGCAGAGAGTACTTTGTGCAGGAGGTGCAGCTTGACATTTATACGGAAAACGGACAGCAGGAAATCAGGGAGGACGGTCATATCCGTGTGATTGCGCCGGATCTGGAAGCGTGGGATAATCTGGTGTACCGCAGCAGCCGGTTCTTTGCGGAGGGGGACGCTGTGGTGTGGGTGAACCCGGAGTCGGACAAGTCGGGGATTGTGGAGAAATAGTGTGTAGGTTGGTTTTGATGTATAGGAACTGCAGGAAGGCCGGAACAGGCGGCGCAGTTCCTTTTTTATGCACAGACCCGTGCAGAGGGAATTTGCCGCTAAGGCGGCGCACGGGTCTTTTTCCTGCTCGATTGCACACGATGCACACTTTGGCGTGGGCAATTGTGTAAAAGTGCTAAAAATCCGGCCTTATTTTCTTACACATCAACTGCCGCCTGACGTATTGACTTATAATGTCTTCCTTGTTATGATAAATACAGATGCGCAAGCGGTTGCGCAGTGCGCAGATAACTTTAAATATGCTAAGAAAACGGAGAAAAATTATGCTGGACTATATCAAAGGAATGGACATTTCATCATTGGATGAGATTGAAAAACTCGGTGCGAAGTTTTATGACAACGGCAAAGAGGGCGACCTGATTCAGATTCTGAAAAGTTACGATACCAATTACATTCGACTAAGACTCTGGAATGATCCCAAATCCCCAGAGGGAAAACCGTACGGGGCAGGAAATACAGACTATGAGACGACGCTTCGCATGGCAAAGCGCGTGAAGGCGGCAGGACTTGGATTTTTGCTGGACTTTCACTATAGCGATTTCTGGGCAGATCCCGGCAAGCAGAGGAAGCCAAAGGCGTGGGCAGATTACAATGCCGGCCAGCTTGAGAGAGCAGTATATGATTTTACGAAAGAGACAATGACGGGATTTATCAAGGAAGGTGCAGCTCCTGATATGGTTCAGGTCGGCAATGAGTTGTCCAAAGGGTTTCTCTGGCCAGAGGGACAGATTCCGAATTATGCCAACATTACACGTTTTATCAGCGCAGGCATTCGGGCTGTGCGGGAGGTATGTCCGACGGCAAAAGTTATGCTGCATCTTGACAATGGCGGAAATAATGCATTGTACAGGGAATGGTTTGACCAGTATATTCATGTCAATAAAGGGGAGGATTTTGACATTATCGGACTTTCCTATTATCCGTTCTGGCATGGTACACTGGAAGATCTGAGTAATAATATGCAGGACATCGCTGTTCGATTTGGAAAGGAACTTGTGGTTGCAGAGGTTTCCATGGGACACACTACACAGGATTATGCTGCGTATGAGAAACTTGCACCGGAAGATAGAAAGGGCATGGCTACAAAGCTGGAACTCTGTGAGAAAGTGCCATTTGCGATGACAAAAGAGGGACAGTGTGATTTCATGAGGGCACTTTTTGCGGTGCTCGAGAAAGTTCCTGAGAAGAAAGGGAGAGGTTTCTTCTACTGGGAGGCAGGATGGCTGCCAGTGCCAGGCAGCGGCTGGGCAACGGAAGCTGCACTTGCCTATATCAAGGAGTCAGGGCCAGGAGGAAACGAGTGGGCAAATCAGGCACTGTTTGATTACGATGGAAATGCACTCCCGGCGTTGGAAGTCATTAGAGATTATCAGCCGAAATAAATATTATAATATAAATGGGGGTATTGGAAATGATAACAGAGAACATTTCAGCACTTGTAAACTATGGCATTGCAGCGGGGCTGCTCAATGAATCTGACAAGATTTATGTGACGAACACACTTTTGGAATTATTTGGACTGGATGAGTATGCGGAGCCCGAAAATCCGACAGCGGTAACAAACCCGGCAGAGTTTGATTTGGAGGGGCTTTTGAAGCAAATGCTTGACTATGCGGTGGATCAGGGGCTGCTTTCAGATGACAGTGTTGTGTATAGGGATTTATTTGATACAAAGATTATGGGAATGCTGGTTCCGCGTCCTTCTGATGTGATCGAAACATTCGAGAAGCTTTACAATGAGAAGGGCGCAAAAGCTGCGACTGACTGGTACTATAATTTCAGCCAGAATACAGACTATATCAGACGCTACCGCATTGCGCGCGACATGAAGTGGAAAGCTGACACAGAGTATGGAGAGATGGATATTACGATCAATCTGTCCAAACCGGAAAAAGATCCTAAGGCAATTGCGGCAGCAAAAAATGCAAAGCAGAGCGGGTATCCGAAATGTCAGCTCTGCATGGAAAACGAGGGCTATGCTGGGAGAGTGAACCACCCTGCGAGGCAGAACCACAGGATCATTCCAGTCACGATTCAGGGGAACAAGTGGGGATTTCAATACTCGCCGTATGTATATTACAACGAGCACTGTATCGTATTTAACAGCCAGCATATTCCCATGAAGATCGAACATGACACGTTTGTCAAGCTCTTCAACTTTGTGGAGCAGTTTCCCCATTATTTTGTGGGTTCCAATGCGGATCTTCCGATTGTGGGCGGCTCTATCCTGAGTCATGATCATTTCCAGGGCGGAAATTATGAATTTGCGATGGCAAAAGCACCAGTTGAGAAAGCGTTTCAGATCAAGGGTTTTGAGGACATTGACGCAGGTATCGTCAAGTGGCCGATGTCAGTAATAAGACTTTCACACAAGGATTATAACAGAATTATCGAGCTTGCAGATGTAATTCTGGCAAAGTGGCGTGGATACACAGATGAATCAGCATTTATTTTGGCAGAGACAGACGGGGAACCGCATAATACGATCACTCCAATTGCCAGAAAGCGTGGGGACAACTATGAGTTGGATCTGGTTCTTAGAAATAATATCACAACTGAAGAGCATCCGCTGGGGGTGTATCATCCGCACGGAGAACTTCACCACATTAAGAAAGAAAATATCGGATTAATAGAGGTGATGGGACTTGCTGTGCTGCCGTCGAGATTAAAATCCGAATTGGAGCAGCTTGCGGATGCAATTGTCGGGAAAGAGGATATTCGGAAAAATGAAGTGTTGGAGAAACATGCTGACTGGGTAGAAGAATTTCTTCCAAAGTATGACAATGTCGATAAGGACAATGTAATGGGGATTATCCAAAAAGAAGTCGGCATTGTATTTGGAAAAGTGCTTGAACATGCAGGCGTTTACAAGAGGGATGAAGCTGGAAAGGCAGCATTTCAGAGGTTTATTGACAGTATATAGAAGACAGGTGTGAGTCAGATGGAAACATTTCGCAACGACAGACTGAAAAATAGATTCGGGAATAAAAAGATTACAATTTCAGATGTGGCGGAGGCGCTCAATGTTTCCAAGACGACTGTCTCACGGGCAATATCAGGCAAGGGACGCATTAGTGAGGATACGAGGCAGAAGGTTCTTGCCTATATTGAGGAAAATGATTATAAACCAAATGTGATTGCAAAGGGTCTTGCGCAGAAGAAAACATATAATATTGCACTGGTGATTCCTGGAGACTGCAATCTTGTGGATATGCCTTTCTTCCAGAACAGTATGCAGGGGATTTGTGAAGAGGCTTCTGCGCGTGATTACGATGTTATGCTTGTGACTACAACAGGTAGTTCGTCTACAAATTTGGAGCGTATGATTGCAAACAATAAGGTGGATGGCGTGATACTGAGTCGTTCCATGGTTAAGGATAGAAATGTGGATCTGTTAAAGGCACAGAACATTCCATTCGTGTTGATGGGAACCTCGAGAGATCCGAAAATTCTGCAGGTAGACAATGACCATAGGACAGGCTGTAGTGAGATGGTGCGCTATCTGCTTCGCAACAAGGATACGCGAATTGGATTGATCGGTGGCAGCAAAAATTATATCGTAAATCGAACTAGAAGGCAGGGATATGAGGATGCTTTTGTAAGTGCAGGAATAGAGCCCAATCAGGCACTGATTTTTGAGAACTGCGATACACCAGACAAAATCGAATCTGCGGTGGTAAAGCTGATTCAGGGAAACGTGGCATTTATCGTCTGTATGGATGACGTAGTCTGCTCCGTCGTACTGCAGGTTTTAGCTGAGAAAAATATCCTGGTGCCAGGGCAGATTCAAGTAGTATCGTTTTATGATAGTACGCTGTTAAAAAACAGCAGACCGTCAGTAACATCACTTGTGTTTGATGATAGAGCGCTCGGCGCACACACCTGTAGAATTTTGCTGCGATACATTCAGGGGGAAGAGGTAGAGGGAAGGACATTGCTTGGCTATAAGCTGGTCATCAGAGAGTCCACAGAGGGAGGATGGTATGTCTAAGAAGAAAAAGAAACCAGCAGAGTTTCGTTTTTATGAGGTGCCACAGGACGAGTCTGTGCTGGCGCTGATGGGCAGCAAATGGATACAGGTTTATGGCGAGAACATTGACAATATGCATTTTCACAACCTGCTCGAGATCGGATATTGTCATTATGGAGACGGGGATCTGATCATTGAGGATGACATGTATCGATTCGGATCGGGCATGGTTTCCTGCATTCCGGCCAATGTCCTGCATGTGACGAGAAGCGATGCGGATGTCATGGCATTTTGGGAATACATATATATTGACCCGGAAGATATACTAAGACAGTGGGGGAAAACTGCACAGGAGATTAGGGATATTATGGAGGCAATTGGCAGGAGAGCTTTTTTTATAAAAGCCGATGACAATCCTATGATCGTAACGTTAGTGCGTGCAATCTTTGAGGAGATGCAGAATAAGAGTGAACATTACAGAGATTGTGTCAGAGGAATTACATATTCGCTGCTGTTTGAGATAATGCGCTTTAACGGTATGAGAGAAGAGCAGAGTATGTGGAAGAGCGGCAGTCTGCAGCTCGAGAGTGCAATAATCTATGTGGAGAAAAATTACGCACAAAATTTTAAGATTGTAGATTTGGCAAATGAGTGTCATATGAGCGAAACGCATTTTAGGCGTGTTTTTCAGGAGAAAATGAATATGACGCCTGTTGAATATGTGAATTTTGTGAGGGTCAAAAAAGCGTGTGAGCTGATTGACAAGACCGATATCAGCATGGAGGATGTGGCCGAAAAAGTGGGATTTGCCACGCCGTCAACGTTCAACAGAAATTTTCGGCGTATTATTGGGACATCGCCTTATCAGTGGAAGAAGCGTCCAGACAATCACGAGGGAAAGCTATTGGAATATAAGATATCGGCTTTAAAGGGATGGTAAAAAACGAAGGAACTCTAACGAATTTGCGCTGGGAGTGTATAACAAACGTTATGGTTCATGCACCCAATGAAGCAGAGGGAAGAAATTGCACGAAATTGAGAAGATAATAAAAGCATAAAAAGAAAAGCGGATGTTATAATGTAATTGTCATCCGCAATGGGGGCAGGATAATGCAGGAAAAAATAAAAGATCCTTTATTTTTTGAAGAAAACAGGATAGCGGCGCATTCCGACCACAAATATTTTGTGAGTGAAGCTGAATTGGTACAGAACATTCAGAGTCTGAAAAGGTCTTTGGACGGAGTGTGGAAGTTTCGGTACGCAAAAAATATGGAGGAAGCACCAAAAGATTTTTACAGCAGCGAGACAGACTGCCGCGGCTGGGAGGACATCAGGGTGCCGGCACATATACAGCTTGAGGGGTACGATAAGCCTCAGTATGTCAACGTGCAGTACCCGTGGGATGGGCATGAGGTCATTGAGCCTGGGGAGATTCCAACACAATTTAATCCTACTGCAAGCTATGTGAAATATTTTACAGTGCCAACACCGTTTGAGGGGAAGCGGGTGTTTGTTTCCTTTCAGGGAGTCGAGAGCGGATTTGCTCTTTGGTGCAATGGCACTTATATCGGTTACAGCGAGGACAGCTTTACACCGTCGGAGTTTGAGTTGACTAATGTGCTGCAAAAAGGGGAAAACAAACTGGCAGTTCAGGTGTATAAGTGGACGAGCGGAAGCTGGTGTGAAGATCAGGATTTCTTTCGGTTTTCGGGGATATTCAGAAGCGTTTCCCTGTACGCGATACCTGATATACACGTCAGTGATGTGAAGATCAGGACAGATTTGAAAGACGATTACACAGAAGCAGATTTAGCAGTTTTGCTGACTGTGATGACCCAGAAAGCTGGCGCAGCCAGGGCGAAACTGAAGCTTTCAGACGGCGTAACAGAAATTTCGGAGCTTGAAGTGAAGCTTGTGGAGGGCGAAAATCCGGCAGTTCATATGACCGTTGGTACGCCAAGGTTATGGAGTGCAGAGGAGCCCAATCTATATGAGCTGATGATTGCCGTATATGATGCGGATGGAACGGTTGTGGAGCTGATTCCGCAGAAGGTTGGTTTCAGGCGGTTTGCAATTGATGATGGCATCATGACTCTGAACGGAAAACGTATTGTATTTAAGGGTGTTGACAGGCATGAGTTCAGCGGCCGTTTTGGCAGGGTACCAGATTATGAGGAACTGCTGCAGGACATTGTGACGATGAAACAGAACAATATCAATGCTATCAGAACCAGCCATTATCCCAATGACTCCAAACTGTATGAGCTCTGTGATGAATATGGTTTGTACCTGATTGATGAGTGTAATATGGAAACACATGGCACATGGGCGGTCAGCGGTGAGCAGCCGGACAAGATAGCACTTCCCGGTGACCGCAAAGAGTGGGAACCGCTTCTGCTTGACAGAGTAAATTCTATGTATCAGCGCGACAAGAACCATCCGTCCATACTGATCTGGTCATGCGGAAATGAATCATTCGGCGGTTCAGTGATTTATGAGATGTCACAGAAGTTCCGTGCGCTTGATGACACGAGGCTTGTTCATTACGAGGGGCTTTTTCACGACAGGCGTTACAATGACACATCAGACATGGAGAGCCAGATGTATCCAGGCGTGGCTTCCATCAGGGAATTTCTTGCAGCAAACAGGAACAAGCCGATGCTGCTGTGTGAATACACCCATGCGATGGGCAATTCCTGTGGAGCAATGCACAAGTATACGGATCTGACAGACGAAGAGCCGCTTTTCCAGGGAGGATTCATATGGGACTATGTAGATCAGTCGATTTATCACAAGGACAGATATGGAAAGGAAGTACTTGGTTACGGTGGTGATTTTGACGACAGACCATGCGATTACAATTTCAGTGGAAACGGCATTGTCTATGGCGGCAGCAGAAATCCATCGCCCAAGATGCAGGAAGTGAAATTTAATTATCAGAATATATCGGTTCAGATTGCCGGAGACAGCTTTACAGTCATCAACAAAAATCTTTTTACAAACACGGACAAGTACCAGTGCGTGGTGACATTGGCACTAGAGGGCAGAGAATTTGCGAATGCAGTGGTTGTCACAGATGTGGAGCCGCTTGCATCGAAAACTTATAAGCTTCCGCTATTTGGGTTTGCGACGCCATGGAGTGATGAAGAGCAGTGGAAGGCGGTCCAAAGTGGCGAGTATGTTGTGACAGTGAGCTTTGTTTTAAAGGAGGATACTCTTTGGGCAAAGCGCGGCCATGAAGTTGCGTTTGGACAGGGTGTGTATCAAGTGGCAAATGACACATCCGTCACAACAGATGTGGAGCTGTTTGAGGTTGCTGACGGAAAATGCAATATCGGTGTGCGCGGTATGCACTTTGAAGCCTTGTTTGATAAAGGGGGAAAAGGTCTGGTATCTTACGTGTATGCAGGCAGGGAATTGATCAAAGCAATTCCAAAGCCAAACTTCTGGCGTGCGCCGACTGACAATGATTTTGGAAATCAGATGCCGTACCGATATGCACAGTGGAAGACGGCGAGTTTGTACCAGCAGTCCAAAGAGGCAGTTGTTATCAAAAATGACACAAATGTCATAGTTCGTTACTGTTATACACTGCCGACAACGCCTGAGTCAGAGTGCTATGTGACTTACAAAGTCACAGGTGATGGAATTATCAACACAACACTGGAGTACGAAGCACCAGAGGGCGTTACGGAAATGCCAGAGTTTGGCATGCTGTTCAAATTTGATGCGGATTTGGAGAATCTGACGTGGTATGGACTGGGACCAGCGGATACCTACTGTGACCGTGAGAGGGGCGGTAAACTTGGTATTTATCATAAAAAAGCAGCAGAAAATCTGGCAGAGTACCTGGTTCCGCAGGAGTGCGGCAACCACACGGGAGTGCGGCACGCAAGCATTACAGACAATAAGGGAAGAGGGATCACATTCACAGGGGAAAATTTGAGTGTGAATGTACTGCCATACACGCCGCATGAGCTGGAAAGTGCGATGCATGTCTATGAATTGCCACCAGTATACTACACAGTGGTGCGCATTGCTTTGAAGCAGATGGGTGTTGCCGGCGATGACAGCTGGGGTGCGAGAACCCATGACGAGTATTTGCTGGATGTAACTCATAAATTAGTTCTATCATTTAATTTTAAAGGGATATAGATATCCCGGATAAGGAGGAATAAAAGTGGATAAATTTGTAGTAAACATTATCCATCGGCCGGAGATGGTTCCGGAGTATTCTGCGACTGTCACAGGACAGGGCAAAGAGGAGGATATCGGAGATAAGGCACTTTTGACAGAATCTCTTGATATCTTCAAGACACAGCAGCGGTTGGCACATGAGAATGGCCTGAAGGTGACAATCCAGATGACCTATGCTTCACTGTTCAATGATGAGGCAGTGGAGATCGCAAAGCATGACCACGAAGAATATGGTGATGAGATTGCACTTTCCCTGCTCGGACTTCCCTGCGAGGAGTTCCGCGAGAAGTACAAGACAAAGGATTTCTGTATCTGGATGTTTTCCATGGAGGACAAGAAGGCAATCGTGAACGATGTCTTTGAGAAGTTCCATGACAGATTCGGATTCTATCCTGAGTCGACAGGTTCCTACTACATGGATGCAGAGCTGACAAACTACATCAAGGAAAAGTATCCGACTGTCAAGTGTGCTGTTGCGACATGCTGGGAGGAAGGCCCCAAGGCATACCACACCTGCAACAACTCCTGGTACACGCTGTTTGACGGCGGCCCATGGGCTCCATGGATTCCTTCCAGGCAGAATACCCATGCTCCAGCGGCAAATGCAGAAGAAGACTCTGGCATTGTTGCAATCCCGCATCTGTCAAGAGATCTGATTGCGTGCTATGACGGAAATGGTTCCAACTTTGGCACACATCCGCAGAATGTGCTCCGCGGCATGATCTACGATACCAAGACATGGGAGTATCCGTATCTCTACAATTTGATTGATCAGTACCGCGACCTGGCAAAATACAATAACGGATATTCTTACAACATGATGTTCGTAGGACCGGGCTGGATGAACAAGATGGGACGCTGGGAGCAGCCGTATGAACTTTTATACAAGTCCTACAGCGATGGCTGCAAATATTACGGTGACTTGAAGAAGGAAGGCAAACTCATCGATATGACTATGGCTGAGTTTGCAGACTATTACAGAGAGAAGAAAGGTGTCAATGCAGGAAATTACAATGAGCCTGAGTGTGCACCGTGGAGAGATATCCTCTATGGATCAGACAAACAACTGTTCTGGTACTGTGACCCGTACATGAGAGCCTGTGTCAACATGGACCAGGGCGGCGCGATTGTTGACCTTCGTCCTTACGTGGCAAAATTAAATTGGCCTGTCGGAATCGGCACACCGCATGTGCAGGATGCTTCCTACCCGTTCCTGATTCAGGAGAAGTACCGTGCAGGTTATTTTACACACTATGCCGGAGCAGGCACAGTGAGAAGTGCAAAGCTTTCTTACAAGGGTGAGGAAGTTGACCTCTGTCTCTGCCCAACACACTGTCATTTTTCAGAGGAAGTGATCGATGGCAGGAAGACAAGAATTCTGACACTTGACCCGGTTGAGATTCAGTTTAATGGTGTATCTGTGAAACTTCAGACGAAAGAGTACTTTGAAGAGGGTGCTTCCAACATCAAGATCGAGAGAAACATTCTTGAGATCAGCGATCCTTCAGCAGAGATTACACTCGACGAGTACATCACGGCATGCTACGGCACGACAGAGTATCCTGAGGATATGTCAGACATCACACTTGCATGCGAGGGTGACAACGGCACGACCATCAATTATGAATACAAATGCCGCGACGCGAAGCTTGACGGCGCAAGCGCAGTGAGTGCAGTGATTCCGGCAATCGAGACCAAGGTTTCCCTCACCGCTTCTGACAAGGCACTTGGATATATCGAAGAGGGGTACGCGTTCTCTCCGATGTTCAAGCTCGGCTACAAGAAGACAATTTCTGATAAGGAGGTATTTGCAACATGGCTCAACTTGGAAAAGGCAAACTAAATTACAGATGTCCATCCTGCTTTATGCGAGACCTCGACATCGATATGTTCTACAATAAAGACACAGGCGTCTACAGCTGCATCCGCTGCCAGTACAGGGGAACAGAGGAAGATGTGCTCGAGAAAAACGAGATGGTGCGATTCCGCTATCTCGACAGAGCAAAGAGATTTACGAAGTTTGATTTTGATTAGGATAAAAGCAAGAGGACTGTGCGGCTGCACGGTCCTTTTGTATGTATACACAGCGGCTTCTTTCATGCCTGGATCAGAGTAGTGGGAGGGGCATTTTTTTGATTGAGTCGCAGCCCTTGTCTCAATAGTTCGTTGATTGTGAATCGGATTTCTCTGTGATAAACTTTTAGGTATCAGGGAACATTATTGATGCGTATAGGATATAGAGGAGGGGAAGAAATGCTTGACAGGGAAAAAGTCGCAAAAGCGATTGCGGAACAGAGGAGAATCAAAGGAATGACACAGAAGCAGCTTGCGGATATCTTGAATGTATCCTTCCAGGCAGTTTCAAGATGGGAGCAGGGACTAAGCCTTCCATCGGTGGATATGATCTATGATATAGCACAGTCGCTTGAAACGACGGTTGATTACCTGCTGAATGGGCTTTCGGAGGAGAGGAAGGTGATCAGCTACATGGATACAGGACTGAATATTAAAAAGCTTTATATGGCAAAGGAGAGGATAAGCAGCCTTGTCACCAGAGATGATCAACTCCTCTATGCTAAATATACGATTCCTGTATTTTTTCGACTGGATACATCGGGGATGGAGGAACCAGTATGGGTGACTGCAAACCATGTTCCTGGTTCCAAAGAACGCTTTGCGATGGAAAATGGGTATGACAGGGAGATCTGCATGGATCTGGTGTCCAGTGCCGCCAATAACCTGATTCGCTTTGGTGTGAAACCGGGGATTTTTCAGGCGAATATAGTCTGTGGAAGCAATGATAGTGGTCAGCTGATATTTATGGGCGAGGCGCTCAAAGAGGCGTGCGAGAGCAGTGGAATTGTGTTTGCAGGGATGGAGGTAAGCGGGCAGGCTGTAAACTATCATACAGGTGAATACAGGATAGGAGCTTCGGTCATAGGTGTTGCGGATAGGAAAGAAATCATAACAGGAGATCGGATTACAGAGGGGGATGTTCTGATCGGTCTGCACACGGAAGGTGTGTCATCAATCAGCTATCCATTTGTCAAAGTGATTCTTGACAGAAGACCAGACACCGTGTATGCAAAGATTGATGAACAGAACCTTTTCATGGACGAATTGATGAAGCCAAATGCATGCTATGTCAATGTGGTCAATGCACTAAAAGAACAGAATCTCATACATGGCATTTTCACCATCGGCAATTCCTTGTTCAACAGACAATGTTACAGTACGATGCCTAAGGGACTCGGTGCGCATATTTCCGTTTCACAGATACCAGTTCCACCACTGTTTCAATATATATATGATTTGAACATGATGGACTGGGAGTGTTTCCTGAGGGATTTTTCACTGGGAATTGGCATGGTGCTGGCCGTGCCAGCAGAACAGTATGACAGAGCAGCAGAAATCATCGGGAAATATCATCAGTGTTATCGGCTGGGGACAGTACGAAAGGACGATGAGCACCCGGATGCACGCGTTTGGCTGGTGTGAAGGAAAGGTATGTTTTATGATAAAAGCAGGTTTGCGCAATGGATATATGCTGTTGCTGTTTATAATATTTTCTGTTTTCCTGAATGAGATCATTATTATGGGAAATGATTTGATCGCACAGGCTGCAGACGAGGTGATTGACGGGCAGCAGGTTAATTTTGAGGGATTTATCGTGCCGCTGTTGTGGATGATTGTACTGGGAACAGCAGCAGCCTATTTAAAAAGTATTTCAGGCAATCACTACAGTGCGATGGTGCAGAGGGATGTGCGTGCGTCGCTTGGAAGACATGTGGTCAAGCTGCCCTTTTCTTACTTTGATGAAAAGAGCAGTGGAAGTGTCATCACAAGGCTGATATCGGACATGGATGAGCTGGGGAGGTTCTTCTCGGAAATCCTGCCCAATCTTCTGGTCAATATCATTGTTGTGGTGATATCGACGGTATATCTTGTCCAGCTGGATGCAATGCTGATTGTTGTATTATTTGCAAGTTATCCCATTATGCTGGTCGTGGCGGACAGGCTGTCGAAGAGGCTTGCCCAGATTGCCAAGAGGCTGCGCACCCACATGGACGAGTGCAATGAGAAGGCTTACGATGCGATTCAGGGCATTGTGATTGGCAGGAGCTACAATCTTTATGAGGTACAGAAAAGGGAGATTGATGCTGTCATTGACCGCAAGGTGGATCAGGCGTGTAAGAGTACACGGATCTCCTCTATGGGTTGGGTGCTAAAAAATGTGATCACCACAATTCCTGTCATCATCTGCTATCTGTTTGCGCTGTATGAGACGATGCAAGGAAGGATTACAGTTGGTGAAATGCTTGCGTTCACAGTGATTCTTGGAAGAATATTGTATCCGATCGGCGATATTGTATTCTGTGCAAATGATATTCGTGAAGTCAGTGTATCTTTGAAAAGGCTGCAAGAGATATATGATCAAAAAGAAGAGAGAACTGGGGGGAACATACATACACGGCCGCAATACAATAATGGGAGTGTGGCGATCGAGTGGGATAATGTAGTATTTAGCTATGACAACAGCGAATCATACCCAGTTCTAAACAGAATGAGCTTTATGATCAAGAAGGGCGAACAGATTGCCTTTGTGGGAGGTTCCGGAGAGGGAAAGACAACCATATTTAAGCTTTTTTGCGGATTTTATGAGAAAAATAGCGGTCAGTACAAGCTTTTTGGATATTCCTTTGAGGAGTGGGATTTGGAAACGGCAAGAAGCTGTTTTTCCGAGGTTTCACAGAATGTCTTTTTGTTTCCGGAAACCATCCGGCAGAATGTAGCTTGTGGCAAAGAGAATGCGGCGTTTGAGGAGGTTGTGGAAGCGTGCAAAAATGCAAATATCCATGATTTTATCCTGCAGCTTCCGGAGGGCTATGAGACGCTTGTAGGTGAGCGTGGTGTGCGTCTTTCTGGAGGACAAAGACAGAGAATTTCAATCGCGAGGGCTTTTTTGAAAGATGCACCGATTCTGCTGCTAGACGAGCCGACAGCTGCTGTCGATGTCGAGGCAGAACAGAAAATACAGGAGGCAATTGAGAGAATCACAGTGGGAAGAACAGTGATCACCATTGCACATAGGCTTTCTACTGTCAGAAATGCAAAGCGGATCTATGTAGTGAGCAGAGGTCAAATAGCGGAGGCGGGAAGTCATGAGGAGCTCATTGAGAGAAGGGGAATCTATGCAGAAATGTATGCAAAAGGCTGATTTAAAAATTTCTAATATACGAATTTTTTGGCGTTTTATGGGGCTGATGGGCGACAGGCTTCCAATCTATTTAGGGGCTATTCTGGTTTCTACGATAGGTGATGCGGGGCGCAGGATCGCCAATTCCTATCTGGTCAATCATATTGTCACAGCGGCGCAGAAGCAGAACACAGACAACGTGCTGCTGCCTGTTCTTGGTAATTTTATGGCATTTGTACTTTGCCTGCTGCTTTGGCGGTTTGGTATTATCCGCTACAATATCGAGGGGCGGACAGGCGTGGGGAAGGTGGAGAAGCTTGTGTTTTCCAAGGCAATGCGCCTGCCCATGTCCTATTATGAGAACAACCACAGCAGTGACTTTATGTCGCGTCTGATTTTTGATACACAGAAGGCTTCGGATATTTACACATCGAGGCTGCGCAGACTGCTTGCGGCAGTGTTATCGACGGTGATGTATCTTGTTCCCATGTTCTATTTCAGCTGGGAACTAACTCTCTGTATGGTCGGAATCAGTCTGTTGGCTTTTGCGGGAAACAGTTTATTTGCAAAGCCCATGAAAGAAGTTGGCAGCCGCCTTTCTGATAAGAACAAAAAGATGCTTGAGAAGCTGACTAGCATTTTGTCTGGCATGGATCTGATTAAGATTTTCCCAGTCGGGACAAAGCTGACAGAAGAGTATGAGGAGGCTAATAGGGAATATTTTCATATTCAGAAAAAAACGAACAGGTTATCTGCAGGACTGGAATCCCTGAATCAGATGCTTGACCTGTTCGGCGCGCTGGCATTTCTGGGGATTGGGGTATGGTTTGTGTCGCTTGGCCGGGTGAGTCTTGGGGAGTTGACAGCACTTTATTCGCTGTATGGCACATTTCGGTATGCCTTTTTGGAAATAGGGCAGTATCTGCCGCAGATGATGAATTGTATCGCCAATGCCGAGAAAATATTTGAGCTGATCGATATGGCAGAGGAACCAGAGCAGTGGGAGATGGATGACGATTTGGACAGGTCCAGTGATAACAGCCAGGCAAAGGAGAATGAACACGAAAAATTGATTCTGTCTATGCAGAATGTGAGCTTCTCTTATAAGAATAGTGATCGAAAGGTTTTGGATCAGTTTTCGATGGAAGTCAGAAAAGGAAGCTATGTGGCGGTTGTGGGAGAATCAGGGTGTGGAAAAAGCACGCTTGCGAAACTTTTGTTAGGGTTTTATCCAGTTGAGGTGGGAAATATGATGATTGGGGGAAAGCCGTATCGAGATCTTACATTAAAGGAAGTCCGGGAGCAGATTGCCTATGTCCCGCAGGAGCCTTATCTGTATGAAGTGAGCATTGCAGAGAATATAGCTTATGGCAGATGCGGTGTGAGCCGTGAGGAAATCATAACGTCGGCTAAGGCAGCGAATGCCCATGAATTTATCATAAAACTGCCAAATGGATATGACACAAAGCTGGGAGAGCGTGGAAATACACTGTCCGGTGGGGAAAGACAACGGATTGCGATTGCCCGTGCTATCATCAGAAATACGCCTATTATGATATTGGACGAAGCGACTTCGGCGCTTGACAACGAGTCTGAGTCACTTGTACAGGAGGCGATCAAGAGGCTGCGACAGGATCGCACGATACTGATGATCGCACACCGTCCTGGTACAATTGCAGCTGCAGATGAAGTAGTTCAGCTGGGGATGTAATAAATTTTTTCCTCGACTTGCCGCTTGATGGATGGAATTAAGGCTTTTTGCCTGTTACTGGAACGGAGTGAACAGTAACCAATAGTTACGTTATATTTGAAAAAATGCCCAAAACCTCTTGCTTTGCAAGCCTTTTCGTGCTATAGTAATCTACGGAAACAAAATAACGAATCTTCGGGGCAGGGTGCAATTCCCTACCGGCGGTAAAGTCCGCGACCCGCTTTCAATTGTGCAGTGCATAAGACAAAAGCGGCTGATATGGTGCGATTCCATAACCGACAGTAAAGTCTGGATGAGAGAAGATAGAGATCCTTTGCAGCAATGGAAAGGATTGTATATTGTGTATAAAGCCCCGAATGCTCATGGCATTCGGTTTTTTATGTGCAAGCCAACTCCATACCACCTCCTCGAAAGAACATAAGTAAAAAGGAGATTGAACAGTATGAATCAGTTTATTGCAAACATTATTGAAAACCTCACATTCGTGTTGGAGTTTGTGGGAATCGTTGCGGTGTTAGTGATTGTCGCAGTAATAGCAGAGAAGCTCATAGCGAAGCAAAACGGCGACAAGGGTAGAATTCTGACAGCGCGAAAGACCGCTATGATTGGCATGTTTTCTGCCATTGCGGGCGTCCTGATGACCATTGAGCTTCCTGTGCCGTTTGCACCGCCTTTTTATGGGATTGACGCCAGCGAGCTTCCCGTTCTGCTATGCGGTTTTGCGTTTGGTCCTGTAGCTGGTATTCTCACAGAGTTTATCAAAATTATCATTAAGTTATTATTTAAGCCGACTTCGACCGCATTTGTCGGTGAACTCGCAAACTTCTGTGTGGGCTGTTCTATGATTCTGCCAGCGACATTAATCTATCATGTGAAAAAGAGAAAGACGACAGCAATTGTCGGAAGTGCAGTAGGAACCCTCTGTATGACCATATTCGGCACGCTCTTCAATGCCGTGTATCTGCTTCCGACTTTTGCAGTGATGTATGGTATGCCGCTTGATGCGATTATTGGAATGGGAACAGAGATTAATTCCAATATCACAAATGTATTTACGTTTGTGGCGTTTTGCGTAGCACCACTAAACCTGTTAAAAGGTTCTAGTGTATCAGTTCTGACATTTTTGCTGTATAAGCCGTTAAGTCCGATTCTCAAGGCCTCCTATGACAAATCTGGTGCGAACAACAGACGTGCCAAAAGAGTATAAAGACAAAAATTAATCAAAAAAGACACTTGTGCTTGATGATAGCGGGTGTCTTTTTTTGTATAATTTGTTCAACAATTCTTTTATAAAATCTTACAAAATAATAAGTAAAAATTTATAAATAATACATAATTACGAGGCGCTCTTAATACATTTTTTAGGTATTGTAAATTAATGTAAAATTAAGAAAATATTAAAGACAAAATGAAGTAACAGTGCTATAGTATGAGATGTTCAGACAGGCAGAGACAAAACATCACATGCAATTTCTGTCGGGGAAAGAAGTTCATGCCAATCATTATGAAAGCGATGTCTGGACAGAATATTATTGTTTAAAAAGTGAGAACGGGGAAATGAGAGATGGATGAGACACAAAACAAAACATTAATAGAAATAAGGGACATGAGAAAGATTTACAACCCCGGTGAAAATGAGGTGCATGCGCTGGATGGAGTGGATCTTACGATATGTGAGCAAGAGTTTGTGGCAATCATAGGGCATTCTGGTTCGGGTAAATCAACGCTTATGAATATGCTCGGCTGTCTCGATGTGCCAACTACAGGCACTTATATGCTGCATGGTATCGATGTGTCGGATATGGATGATGACGAACTGTCAGATGTCAGAAACAGAGAGATTGGATTTATTTTTCAGGGCTTCAATTTAATACAAAATCTTACTGCTGTGGAGAATGTTACCCTGCCGCTAATCTACCGTGGAGTTGGCAAAAAAGAGCGGGAACAACTGGCGCTAAATGCGCTTGAAAAAGTGGGGTTGTCGCACAGGCTCGATCACAAGCCGGCACAGATGTCAGGCGGTCAGCAGCAGAGAGTGGCGATAGCGCGGGCGATAGCACAGGCACCGCCTATCATACTCGCCGATGAGCCAACAGGTAATCTCGATTCAAACTCCACAAAAGAAATTTTACAGATACTGCGGGAGCTTCACAGTGAGGGCCGGACGGTGATTCTGATCACACATGACAATGAGATTGCAGAACAGGCCGATCGCGTTATCAAGATACGTGATGGCAGGATTGTTTCAGATACAAAGCAGAATGTGGCGATGCATCAGGACATAAATCAGGAAAAAGGAATGGAGGATGAGAAAAATGAGTAAGGAAGAGAAAAAAGCACAGAATACACAAGGAGTAAAAAAGCCGCACAGGCGCAGGAAGAAACGGCTGAAAATCATTATACCGGTGGTGTTGGTACTTGTCATATTTCTTGCTGTAAAATCTTTTTCAGGTGAAGAAAACACAGCCGTTCCTGTCTATACAGACAACGTTTCCAAAGGAGACATTGACACAGAACTCAGTGTCAGCGGAAAAGTAATCTCAGAGGAATCGGTTACCTTTTTTGCGCCAGCCAATACTAAGATAGCGGGTATAGAGGTGAGCAAAGGGGATATCGTCAAAGCGGGTGATGTGCTCATGTGCTTTGATGAGGAGGCAGTGGCTTATGCGAAGCAGCAAAGTGATCTGGCACAAAGGATCAGCTCTGCGGATTACAATTCCAATGTGGAGTTCAACAATGAACAGAAGATAAAACTTGCGGAGGCGGAAGCAGAGATTGCAGAGTGTGAGGCAGAAATTTCCAACTATGAGAAATGGATTGAGGAATTGACAGAGGGCATAACAGACGTGACGGCATTAAGAAAATCGGATTTGTATGCAAAGATCTACAGCATTGAGAAGGAGATGAATACCTACGATCTTGCAATGCAGTTTCCGACAGAAGAGACTGATTTCGAAATGTTGTCACGCAAGAAAGTAGAAAAACAGAATGAATTAAATAAGCTGAACAACGAACTGAGCCTGCTTTCTGATTACAAGACAGACTATGGATGGGAAGATATGCTTACGCAGGCCAAAAAGGATCTGGCCGATTATCAGGAGCGTCTCGCGGAAGCAAAAAGTGTCAAGGCAGGAGCAGAATCCGCTGTTGTAAATGACAATAAGCTTGCCGGCTATGCGTTGAACATAAGGAAAACGGAGTTGGAGAGTGCTGATGCCGAGAGAAAATATGAGGCGGTATTAAATGGCGTTGTGGCATCGTTTAACGGTGTGATATCTGACCTGAGTGTAGTGGAAGGTGCATCGGTGCAGGAGGGAACACAGCTTATGGTTCTCGAGAGCTTTGACAATGTCTGTGTTGAGTTTCAGGCTTCCAAATATGCATTGGAGACGCTTGCAGTGGGACAGCCAGCGGAGATTACCATATCAGGGAAAAACTATACAGGAACAGTTTCCAAGATCAATCACATGGCTGAGGCAAATTCGTCAGGAACTCCGATGGTTGCAGCCAGGGTACATATTGACAATCCAGATGAAAATATTTTTCTTGGCATCGATGCAAAGCTAAAGATTTTGACAGCGAGCGAAAAAGGCGTTCTTCAGGCGCCGGTAGAGGCAGTCAATGTAGACAGTCAGGGGCAGTTCTGCTACGTGATTGAAAATGGTATACTGACCAAAAAATATGTTAACACAGGTATTTCTTCAGAAACATATATACAAATCCTGGACGGTTTGACGGAAAATCAGGAGATTGTAACAACATCTGTTTATGGAATTGGTCTGGATGAAGGAATGGCAGTAATGGCTATGCCAATGTCTGGAATGGTATCACCAGATGTGCCGACGTCATCAGACACAGCTGCTGAGAATGCCGCGGCTCAGGAGAGTGCAGAAGACGAAGCGCCGACGACGCAGGAGCACGCAGAGGAGTACACAGCAGCGTCACAAGAGCAGACGGAGGATGGGACAGACAATGGCTAGGATTATAGAGTATATTAAAATAGCCCTGATGAATATTCTTGGCAATAAAGGACGCTCCTTTTTGACAATGCTGGGTATCATTATCGGTATCTCATCTGTCATACTGATCGTCTCAGCGGGAAATGGATTTAAGGTTGGCATCAGCGGACAGCTTGATGAGCTGGTTGGCGGATATGTGCAGATTTATGCCGATGTACCAGGTGACGAGGCGGACTCTATTTGGTTTACAAATGACGATATTGAGCTGATTTATGAGAAAGTATCCCATGTAAAGGGAGCAACGGATGTATGGGCTTTTGGCTCACAGGCAACTGCGCAGAGCACAAAGGGAACATTTACGGTTGCGCCGATGTTCGGTAATGAATCCCTGCAGTACTATGACAATGCACCGATTATCAGAGGGCGCTATTACAATAAGAATGAGGCTCAGAGCTCCAGCAAAGTGTGCGTTATCAACGAGAGAGGCGCAAAGAAATTATTTGGCTCCACGGATGTGATTGGCCTTGAGATAAATATGAGCCTGTGGGGGATTACAGAGGACTATACCATCGTTGGCGTGAGAAAGGACAATGATTCGATTGCGAAGCAAATGACGACAGGCACAAGCGCGGATGTGTCAATGGAGATTCCGCTTACCACATTGGAAGACTTATATGGATACTATACAGATGAGTTTTCTTCCTTTATTGTGTTTGCAGACTCTTCCGAATATGTCACAGAAATCGCAAGGCAGGTGAAATCTTTATTGGAGGCGAGATATAATGTGCGTGGAAAAGATTATATTCAGGCATATGATATGGCGAGTCAGGTCGGTATGATCAGTGATATCCTGAATTATGTGACAATATTTATCATGCTCGTTGCCGGTATTGCACTGATTGTTGGCGGTATTGGTGTTATGAATATCATGCTGGTATCCGTGACAGAGCGAACAAAGGAAATCGGTATCAGAAAAGCGCTTGGGGCAAAGACAGGATCGATTTTATTTCAGTTTCTGATGGAGGCCGTTATTATTACTTTAATCGGAGGATTCGTCGGAATTGTTCTAGGGGTCCTCGGCGCAAAGGGGATCTGCGGTATCGCGTCAAGCTTAGGAATGAGTGGTATGGAGGCCGTGGTAGATCCCAAGGTCGTCCTTGCGGCAACAGGATTTTCTTCTCTGATCGGTATCTTTTTTGGGATTTATCCTGCCAGAAAAGCGGCGAAGCTCAGCCCGATTGAAGCGCTCCGGCATGAGTAAACAGTTATGAAAAATTACAGAATGACTTGCACTTTGGTTACTTTTTGGTATACTGTATTAAGGAGCCAGATTGTTATGGAAGTGTATATTTTAGGAAGCACCTGTATCATTCAAAGTACAGGTGCTACATTTGTTACATGTTAGGAACGGAAAGGGTAGGACATAATATGGAATTGGAATTTGATGTCAAGGTAACAGCGGGCGTGTTATATGATTATCTTTTGTTTCACACATACACCAGCTTTTCGGGTATGCTTGGCACACTTGTAGGTGTATTTTTGATTATGGCATTCATCTCAACAACGTATGTGATTTATCTGATCGCTGGTGTAGTAATTATTGCATATCTGCCAGGAGCGTTGTTTTTAAGAGCGATGCAGCAGGCGCAGAACACGCCGGCATTTAAACAGCCGCTTCATTATAAGATGACGGATGAAGGGATCTGTGTTTCGCAGGGGGAGAGCGAGGAACACCAGAGCTGGGACAGCTGTGTGAAGGCAGTGTCGACAGGAAGAAGCATCATACTATATACATCAAGGACAGCTGCTTCTATCTTTCCGAAAAAAGATTTAGGTGACAAAAAGGAAGCACTGGTACAGATGATATCGACACATATGCCGCCGAAAAAAGTCAGGATACGCTTTTAAGTTCAAACAGGAGTGATAAGGTGGGAGACAAAATGCAGTACATAGAGACAAACAGTCCGGAAGAGACCTTTGCAGCTGGCAAAAAAATTGGACTTTCTGCACAGCCAGGGGAGATTTATACGCTCAACGGAGAGCTTGGCGTGGGGAAGACTGTATTCACACAGGGAGTGGCGGCGGGACTTGGCATCGCAGAGCATGTCAACAGCCCTACGTTTACGATTGTGCAGGTTTACGAGAGCGGAAGACTGCCATTTTATCATTTTGATGTATATCGCATTGGCGACATCGAAGAAATGGATGAAATTGGTTATGAGGATTACTTTTATGGTGACGGACTGTGCATGATTGAATGGGCCGAACGAATCAGGGAATTGATACCGACAGAAGCCAGAGACATAACCATAGAGAAAAATCTGGAAAAAGGCTTTCACTACCGGAAAATAACGATAAGCGAAAGGTACCGATTATGAAGAATGGAGGATTTTCATGAAGCTTCTTGCGCTGGACAGCTCTGGGCTCGTGGCATCGGCAGCGATTGTGGAGGACGATGTCACGATAGCAGAGTACACAATCAACCACAAAAAGACACATTCGCAGACACTGCTCCCCATGTTGGAGGAATTAAAACGTATGACAGAGCTGGATATGCATACGATCGATGCCATAGCGGTAGCAGCAGGACCTGGTTCTTTTACAGGACTTCGCATAGGCTCGGCAACGGCCAAAGGTCTGGGACTTGCGCTGGGAATTCCAATCATTCCAGTGCCGACAGTGGACGCGCTGGCATACAATCTCTATGGCAGTGATCGATTCATCTGTCCGATTATGGATGCGCGCAGAAATCAGGTGTATACAGGTCTGTATGCGTTTCGGAAAGGGGCGCAAATCGATGACGGATATGATTTGTGTATTGTAAAAAAACAGTGTGTTGTCGAAATTGAACAGATTGTGGAACAGATTAATGAACTGGCGCAAACAGCTGATTCAGAGAAAGAGGTTCTTTTTCTGGGGGATGGCGTGTCGGTATATAGGGATAAAATAGCAGAACGAATAAAAGTGAAATACAGTTTTGCACCGGCGTGCTGCAACAGACAGAGAGCTTCCTGTGTGGCGGCGCTGGGATTGATGTTATATAAAAACGGCATAAGACAGACCGCAGCAGAACATGCCCCTGATTATCTCAGATTGTCACAGGCAGAGCGGGAGCGGGCAGAAAAAGGATAGAAGGAAAACCATATGTCATTACAGTTGCCAATAAACTATCATATACGGGAAATGCAGCGGGAGGATTTAGAGGAAGTGACAGCATTGGAGGCTTCCTGTTTTTCTATGCCATGGAAATACAGAGACTTTGAGGAAGTGCTCACCAACGCAGACAGAGTTTATCTGATAGCAGAGGCGGACAGTGTGACGAAGGACATACCGAATCGCATTTTAGGAGGATGTATGCTCACGCATATTGTCGGAGAGGGAGATATCTCAAATGTGGCAGTATATGAGAAATACAGAAATAACAGGATTGCGGGAGCGCTCCTGACAGAGCTTCTAAAGCTGGGGATGGAGCGGTATAGCATTACAGCGTTTACGCTTGAAGTGCGGAGCAGAAATATACCTGCACGCAGACTCTATGAGCGGCACGGATTTGCCGCGAAGGGAGTGCGTCCCCATTTTTATGAAAAACCAAAGGATGATGCGATTATTATGTGGAGAGAGTGAGAAGGAGGCGATTATTATATTAGACATATGTTTACTGGGAACGGGTGGTATGATGCCGCTGCCCTACAGATGGCTTACTTCGCTTATGGCACGGTACAACGGTACGAGCATACTCATCGATTGTGGTGAGGGGACACAGATTGCCATGAAAGAAAAAGGATGGAGCCCTAAGCCGATTGATATTATGTGTTTTACACACTATCATGCAGATCATATTTCAGGATTGCCGGGAATGCTTTTGACCATGGGAAATGCGGAAAAGACGACGCCGCTTGTGATGATCGGGCCCAAAGGACTTTCAAGAGTGGTCAACGCGCTGCGCGTTGTGGCGCCGGAGCTTCCGTTTGAAATCAGATATATGGAAATCACAGAAACTGAGCAAAGTTTTGCATTTGAGGGCTTTCGGCTCGAAGCGTTTCGCGTGAATCACAATGTAGTGTGCTATGGCTACAATATTGTGATTGACCGGAAAGGTAAATTTCAGCTGGAGAAAGCGATGGCACTTGGGCTGGACAGAAAATACTGGAGCAGACTTCAGAAGGGAGAAACGATTACACTTGCGGAGGGAACGTATACTCCGGATATGGTCATGGGAGCGCCAAGAAAGGGACTCAAAGTGACCTACTGTACAGACTCAAGACCGACAGAGGGTATTATCAAAAACGCCAGAAATGCCGATTTATTTATATGTGAAGGGATGTACGGAGAGCCTGACAAGAAAGAGAAGGCAAAAGAATACAAGCATATGACTTTTTATGAGGCGGCAGCGATGGCGAAGGAAGCAGACGTGGCAAAAATGTGGTTGACGCATTATTCACCGTCACTTACAAGACCAGAAGAGTACAAGAAAGATGTTCAGGCAATATTCCCACAAACCTACATTGCAAAGGACGGCTGGAGCGAGGAACTTTTATTTGAGGATGAACAGGAATAAAGGGGGAAAAGAAAATGGGGAAAGTGAAGAACGCAATTATCATTGTTATTTTGATCGGATTGGTTGGAGGGTATTACTTTTATTTGTCAAACTACAAGAGCACCGAGGAGGAGACAGTTGTTACGGCAGTGCAGGATGTATTGCTAAAAAATCTGGACAACGATTATCCGCCGACGCCAAGAGAAGTATTGAAGTACTACAGTGATATTGCAAAATGCCTGTGCAATGAAGATTACACAGAACAGCAGTTTGAACAGATGGCTGACAAACTGTTGGCATTGTATGACGAAGAACTTGTCGAAAACAATCCCAGGGATGAGTATATCCAGACTCTGCGGAAGGACATCGATGAATTTGTGCAAAATGGTTATTCGATTGTAAGTTATACGACGTCGAAAAGCACAGATGTGGAGGAGTTCACAGCTGATGGGCGCATGTGTGCAAGGATGTACTGTACCTATTCAGTGAAGTCCGGTGCAGACTATACCTCTTCAAGGCAGGTGTTTATACTGAGAAGAGAGTCAGAGACAGGCCGTTGGAAAATCTTAGGATTTGATCTTGTCATTCCTGAATAAACTGGTTTTGAAAGAAAGGTGTAATTTTATCATGGAAACAAAGGAAGACATACTCATATTGGCGATTGAAAGCTCCTGTGATGAGACAGCAGCCTCCGTTGTGAAAAATGGACGTGAGGTTTTGTCCAATATCATCTCATCACAGATAGAATTACATACTTTATATGGTGGTGTCGTGCCGGAGATTGCTTCGAGAAAGCATATTGAGAAGATCAATCAGGTCATTGAGGAAGCCTTGCGGGAGGCAAATGTGACATTGGATGAAATCACAGCGATTGCAGTGACCTATGGCCCGGGGCTTGTCGGTGCGCTTCTTGTCGGCGTCTCTGCGGCAAAGGCAGTCAGCTTTGCGACAGGGAAGCCATTGATTGGCGTGCATCACATTGAGGGACATATCAGCGCTAATTTTATTGAGAATAGAGAATTGGAGCCTCCGTTTGCGTGTCTGGTTGTATCTGGCGGACATACACATCTTGTTATAGTAAAAGATTACGGAGTGTATGAAATCTTAGGATATACAAGGGATGATGCGGCGGGAGAGGCTTTTGACAAAGTAGCGCGCGCCATAGGTCTTGGTTATCCGGGCGGACCCAAGATTGACAAACTCTCCAGAGAGGGAAATCCCGATGCGATACCATTTCCGAGGGCAAAGGTAGATGGTTCGAGCTATGATTTTAGTTTCAGCGGCCTGAAATCGGCAGTGTTAAATTATCTCAATTCCTGTGAAATGAAAGGAATCGAGGTCAACAGGGCAGATGTGGCGGCATCCTTTCAGAAGGCGGTCATTGATGTCCTTGTAGAACATTCGTTAAATGCAGTGAAAGAATATGGATTTGACAAATTTGCGATTGCAGGCGGCGTCGCTTCCAATTCGTCACTGCGCGCAGCGTTCGAGACAGAGTGTGGGAAACAAAACATTGCATTTTATCACCCCTCACCGATTTTCTGCACAGACAATGCTGCCATGATCGGTGTGGCAGGATACTACGAGTATATCAAAGGAACGAGAAGCGGATATGATCTGAATGCCGTTCCAAACCTCAGACTGGGTGAAAGGTAGATGATCAGCATGGGTGAGATCAGGGCAACAGCCATAGTGCTGGCAGCAGGGCAGGGAAAAAGGATGCAGAGCAATGTCCATAAGCAGTATCTGCTCATTAAGGACAAGCCGGTTTTGTATTATTCGTTAAAGGCCTTTGAGGAAAGTGTCATCGATGATATTATATTGGTAGTCGGAGAAGGCGAGGAAGATTTTTGCCAAAAAGAAATTCTGCACAAATACGGTTTTCATAAAATTCGTGCAATCGAGTGTGGCGGTAAAGAGCGGTATCACTCTGTCGCATGTGGAATTAGAACCATAAATTGGAAATGTGATTATCTGTTTATACATGACGGCGCGCGTCCTTTTGTGGATGATGCAATGATCAAGAGAGCATATGATGAGGTGAAACGCTCCAGGGCGTGTGTGGTTGGCATGCCCGTAAAGGATACCATCAAAATAGCAGACGAAAAAGGATATGTGGCAGGTACCCCCGACCGTTCCCGGATATGGCAGATACAGACACCACAGGTTTTTGAGCGGCAGCTGATTACAGCGGCCTACGAAAAACTGCTCACAGAGGAGAAAAAACTGCTTGCAGACGGTGTAGTTGTTACCGATGATGCAATGGTGGTCGAGTATTTCATGAATACACCCGTGAAACTTGTGCAGGGCTCTTATGAAAATATCAAGATCACAACACCAGAGGATTTAAAAATCGCGGAGACATTCATATGAACAAAGAAACGTATCTACTGATGGAAAGTTACATGCGCTCCTGCATGGAGGACAGCGCGCACGACCAGGAGCATATATACTGTGTGCTGTATAATGCGCTGGATATTGCAAAGACAGAATAGCGGGAACATTAGTCTATAAAGGCGCTGTCTCTGAACCCTTATATTCCGTGTCGCCAAACGGAGAGGTTCTGACTGGAGAAAATGACACAATCCCTTCCTTTTTTCAGGAGTACAAGTACAAACTAGAAAAACTGTATTCCTATTTTTACACGAAAAAGGCAGCAGAAATAGCAAGGGAAAGGCAGCAGAATGCGATAGCGTTCTATAACGCTTTGTATCGTGAAGTAAGTATACCATATCAAAATGGAAGAAAGGAACTTGAAAACCATTTAGAGGAAAAAATATAAAAAAATGTAAAAAAAGTTGTTGACAACGATAGCAGAGCATGATAAGATAAAGAACGTCGCTGAGGTAAGCGATTCAAAAATAAGAAACTTAAAAAAATAAAAAAAGTTATTGACAAAATCATAAATACTTGATACAATAAATTTCGCATTGCAAATCAAAGCAACGGCGAAAGTAAATAAGAATATGGAGAGGTATCGAAGTGGTCATAACGAGGCGGTCTTGAAAACCGTTTGTCCGCAAGGGCGCG
>CAMWXA010000006.1 GCA_947178035.1 uncultured Lachnospiraceae bacterium
CTCACGGTTTTTTCAACAATAAAATGTATAATTTTGCACTTGATTTATGCATTACAATGATGTATAGTAGCAATAGAGCGTTTGAAACTGCTGTTTTAATAGCCTTACGCAAATTTTATATACCAAAAGGAGAATCCATATTATGAAAGAAAAAGTAGTACTTGCCTACTCAGGTGGTCTTGATACCACTGCAATCATCCCATGGTTAAAGGAGAATTTTGATTACGATGTCATCTGTGTCTGCGTTGACTGCGGGCAGGAGGAAGAGCTTGACGGACTCGAGGAGCGCGCAAAATCCTGTGGCGCGGAGAAGCTTTATATCGAAAATGTTATCGATGAATTCTGCGACGAATACATTGTTCCCTGTGTCCAGGCAAACGCCATCTATGAAAATAAATACCTTCTCGGCACTTCCATGGCAAGACCGCTCATCGCCAAGAAGCTTGTGGAAATTGCAAGAAAAGAAGGTGCTGCTGCCATCTGCCACGGCGCTACCGGCAAAGGAAATGACCAGATTCGTTTTGAGCTCGGCATCAAGGCGTTAGCTCCCGATATCAAGATTATCGCTGCGTGGAGAAATGACAAGTGGACGATGGACTCCCGCGAGTCTGAGATTGAATACTGTAAGGCACATGACATTCATCTCCCATTCTCAGCAGACAGCTCCTACAGCCGCGACAGAAATATCTGGCACATCAGCCATGAAGGACTGGAGCTTGAAGATCCGGCCAACGAGCCAAACTACGACCATCTGCTGGTGCTTGGCACCACACCGGAGAAAGCTCCCGATGAAGGCGAATATGTGACAATGACCTTTGAGAAAGGGGTTCCAAAGTCTGTAAACGGCAAAGAGATGAAAGTTTCTGACATTATCAGGGAGCTAAACAGACTCGGCGGAAAACATGGTATTGGCATCGTTGACTTCGTTGAGAACCGTGTCGTAGGTATGAAGTCACGCGGCGTCTATGAGACTCCTGGCGGAACGATTCTCATGGAAGCACACCAGCAGCTCGAGGAATTGATTCTTGACCGCGACACCTACACCTTAAAGAAAGAAATGGGCAGCAAGCTTGCTGACACTGTATACGAAGGAAAATGGTTCACTCCGAAGCGCGAGGCAATTCAGGCGTTTATCGAAAAAACTCAGGAATATGTAACTGGCGAAGTGAAATTCAAGCTTTATAAAGGAAACATCATCAAAGCTGGCGAGACAAGCCCCTACTCATTATATAATGAAAGTATTGCCTCTTTCACAACGGGCGACTTGTATGACCACCACGACGCAGAAGGCTTTATCAACCTCTTTGGCCTGTCCTGCAAAGTCCGTGCAATGAAGATGCAGGAGAATGAAAAATAAGGAGAACCGGACAAAGAGAACCATTATGAATATCCTTAACATTGCTGCACTATATCTAACCCTGATCAATATAACCGGCTTTGCCGTGATGGGCATTGACAAGAGAAAGGCTGTTAAACACCGCTGGCGCGTCCGCGAATCCACACTTTTTCTCATTGCCCTCATCGGCGGAAGCGTCGGTTCGATTCTTGGTATGCGGATATTCCATCACAAGACCAGACACTGGTATTTTGTGTATGGAATGCCGTTGATCCTGATTTTGCAGATTTTACTTGCAGTGCTGATTTTAAAGAGGGGATAATGGAAATATTACAAATAACGCTTGTTTCTACAATGGTAATTATGCTATTATAGTAATAATAACAAACTTTTCCACTTTTATGTGATAACTTTTGGGAATTCTGCAACAGTATTGGGGTATCGGTGTTTACTTGTAACCGACACATAATAGGAACGTGGTTTGGAAATTCTGATAAAAGAGGTGTATACAGACTATGCATATAGCTATTTGTGACGATAATGTAGCAGACCGCAAGCACTTAGAACGTCTGCTCTCGCGGGAATCCGACAAGCGCGCCGGCACGCCGAATATTTTGTATGTGGACTCCTATGGCGAAAAGATGCACTTTCTCGCCAATCCCCTGAAATACAACCTGATTTTCATGGACATGAGCTCTGAGCCTGGCATTGTGGAATTTATCATTGAGCGCTTGAATGCGATGGAGTATCACGCCCCGCTGGTACTGTACTCGGACAAGATTGATTACACCAGGATTCCCAACCTTCCGGACTATGTCGTACATGCCCGGAAGCCCTATATCCCAGACCCGCTCCCAGAATTTCTGGCACTGGGCGATGCCAACGTTATCGGACATGTTGTCACCGTGGCAGTACACACAAACACTGTCGCCAGTCATGTACCCAAATATTCCATTATGTACGCCCTTGAGGAACAGAACACCTGTCGGCTCTATCTGACAGATGGCTCTTCTATGGATGTAGATGAAAAGATAGATGAGCTGCGCCTGATCTTTGAGCCCTACGAGGAGTTCGCACGTGTAAACAAAAAGAGCATTGCCAACTTTAAGTATGTGTCTGCTGTTATGCCTGTCACCCTCGTCATGCAGGATTACAAAGAGCTGACGGTTCCCCTCCTGCGCTATCGGGAATATAAAGCTCTCAAACAGAAAATGGATGAACTGGATTAGTTCATCCATTTTTTGTCGTATTATATCGTCACAATCACGCCGCCCTCATTGGCGTACATGCTGCTTACACCCGCTGTATCAAGAATCAGCGTCTCCTTAAAATGCAGTTTCTCTTCTATATGCCTGCGCACACACTCTGCGGCCTTTGGATTATTGCAGTGTGTGATCATGAGCCGCCTGTTCTCAGAATTCACTGCTTCCTCAATCGCAGTGTCCGCCATTTTCGTCAATGCCTTCTTCATGCCAATTCCCTGTCCGAGCTGTATGATGCTGCCATCATCCGCTCCCATGACAGGCTTTATATTAAGCGTGGAAGCCACAAGCGCCTTGACACCTGAAAGCCGGCCGTTTTTCCTGAGTGTATCGAGATTTTCGAGAACAAAATAGGTGTTCATCTCCTTGACAAACTGTTCGATCCGCTCTGTGATCTCCGCAAAAGGAAGGCCCTGCTCCTCCAACTCCATAAGCTGATAGACAATCTGTGTCTCCCCGCAGGATGCCGACTTGGAATCAATTACATAGATTTCTTTCTCCCCATATTTTTCATGATACAAATCTTTTCCGAGGACTGCACTGTTATGGCTGCCGCTAAGCTTTGAGGACAATGTCACCACATACACATGCTCCGCCGGTGTTACGTACGCCTCCCGATATCTCTCTGGGGAAGGACATGCTGATTTCGGACACTCCGGACAGGCCGCCACCGCATCCAGAAATTCCCGCTGATTGAATTCCATATTATCTTCTTTCTCATACTGGTCACCCACAATCAGTGTCAGCGGCACAATCTCAAATCGCTCATCATTCTTAAAATCCTGCGGAAGTTCGCAGCAGCTGTCAACAACTATCTTATATCTCATCGCACCCTACCTTTCAAATTCCTCTGTACTATTTTATGTAGTTTTTATAACCATGTATTATCATATCACATATCATGCTATTTGAAAAGGACTTTTCACAAATACTTGAAGTTTCTGACGAATGCGATTATACTTAGAGCATTGAAGTAAAAAAGGAGAAGTATATGATTGCATTAGAAATAAAAGGAACCAAAAACATCATGAATTCCCTGCTCCGCTCAGAGCAGTTTGATTCTTTTCTGGTGGAGGAGGCTGTCATCACCACCTTTAACACCTTTCACATTGACGGGCACCTTGTAAAAGAATTCTACAGCAGCGAGGAGCTGGAAGAATTGGAAACCAGTCAGAAATCGGTCATCTTTTCCTCCTGGAGTGATATCCGGCCAGTCTGCTTTCAACTGATTAAGGGAAAAAAGACGCCCGTTTCCTTTAAAGTTGTACTTCACGCCGCACCACAGCTCGTTGAAAAAATAGCTGCAAATCCAGAATGCGGAGTTGCAGCCAATCTGATCCGTTCCCTTGTACTCAATATCCGCTATGACAATGGCAAGGTAACATGCATCACCGGAAGTGCATTCACGACCTTTCTCATGGATAAAAGTGCTGAGCGGCTGTGGGAAGCCTATGTGCGTCAGCTCCTGTCCAGTTTTGGGCTGGATTTTGAAGAGGTCTGATGCTATGCTTTGGTCACTTTGGAGTGAAATACAAGACTTGCAAGATACCCGAAGATCAGCGCGGCACTGCACCCCACCGCACCGTTTGTGAAACCGCCCTTGAACAACCCGATAAAGCCATCCTTGTCAACGGCCTCCTTCACACCTTTCATAAGGATATTCCCATACCCCAGCAGAGGCACATTGGCACCTGCACCCGCATACTCTGCAAAGGGCTCATACCATCCAAAAAAGCTTATGACTGCTCCAGTGCAGACCAAAAGCACCATCACCCGTCCGGGAAGCATCTTCGTGCGGTCGAGAAATATCTGTGCAAGTGCGCAGATCACCCCTCCAACCCAGAATGCATTGATATAATCCATCATAAAAACCACATACCTTTCCAGAAACTGTGTCACAGTTTCTTGTTTATCAGGATTAGTATGTGGTATTTTTGATTTTTTATGAATGGTATTCTATTTTAATCTTTTCGACAGTTCCATGACAATCTCACGAATATTTTTGTTTTCGCACTCCACCGTGATATTCGCATATTTTTCATACAGGGGAACACGCTCCTCATAGAGCTCATGCAGTGTCTCACCTTCCCTGAGCACTACCCCCCGCTCCGTCAGATCGCCAAGACGTTCCTCGATGCTCTGATACGGCAGCTTCAGATAACAGATCATTGCAATACTGCGCAGATGCGCCATCGCTTCCTCGCTGTAGACAGCACTCCCACCTGTTGCTATCACTGCGGTCTTCGGATTCAGGGAAGCATTCACATGACCTTCTATCTCGAGAAATCCCTCCATTCCGTGCTCCTCGATCAGCTCATGAAGTTTCTTTCCCTCCCGCTCCTGTATCACAAGATCAGAATCCAAAAAAGACATTCCCATATTTTTCGCAAGGACAACACCAACAGTGCTCTTGCCTGCGCCAGGCATACCGATCAGTACTATATTTTTCATTCTCAAGGTCAATCACTCCCTGTATATGCTCAGCCGCCAAGGTATGCGATAACCTCAACCTCGCAGAGTACGCCCTTGGGTAAATCCTTCACCGCCACACAGCTTCTTGCGGGATTCTGGGTAAAATATCTGGCATACACTTCATTAAAGGCCGCAAAGTCCGCAATATCAGCCAGAAAGCAGGTCGTCTTCACCACCTTGTCATAGTTCACACCAGCGGCCTCTAAAATCGCACCTACATTGCGCATAGACTGTTCCGCCTGCGCTGTAATGCCCTCAGCCTCCACATTTCCTGTCTCTGGATTGATCGGTATCTGTCCCGATGCATACAGAAAATCTCCTGCGATGACAGCCTGCGAATAAGGGCCGATCGCCGCCGGCGCCTTGTCTGTACTAATTTTTTTCATAATCTCATATCCTCCTTTTCTCTTCACGAAGAACGCTGCACTTTGCGTTCTTCCAGTGTGAAGTTTTAGAATTTCTTAGCCTGTGTCTTTTACAGGCTTAGAAATTCTCTTCACACTTCCCATCATGTCGGCATAGCCGACACAAACAATCCGTGAGAAGAATGCCTGCTTTTGGCATTCTTCCAGTGTGTAATTTAGAAATTCTTAGCGGGCGTACTTTGGCCGCTTAGAATCTCTTTACACACTTACTTCCGGCTCATCAAACTCCACTGTGACATAGTAGCCTCTCGTATTCTCCTCGACAGAAACGACTGTGCCGCTTTTGGATTTGAGCCTGTCCCGGAATGGAATATTTCCCGACATCGCTACCGCCGGATTGATGGTATAGTAATAGTTGCTTGGCAGAACGCCCTCGGTGACAGTGACCTGGTCGCCTTCCTTCACCTGTCCCGGGCGCTCCATCTTAAAATCCATCCTACGCATACAGATCACTTCCTCATCTATTATCTTGTGACAAGACCTCCGAAATGTCAAGAAAAAAATCGAGTGCCTTCGCATTCGATTTTTATTTCCTTTTTATAAAACAATGTCCAGTCTCGTGTTCATAGGTTTAAACGGCTGTTTTGAGTTGACCATAAAGACAGTGCGCGCACTGTTACGGTAAACAGCTGCATCACTGATCACACGCGTCAAGTCTGAGATCCGCTGTGCCAGCTGGCCACAGTCACTCTTGGTAATCATAGCGGTATTGCCGCTTAACCGGTTCAGTTCATTGGTAAGCTTATCAATCTCGATATTGAAATTCAGTCTGTCTGTAATGGAAAAGTGTCCATTAATAACCTGACTGGAGAGCCCTTCCATCTTTTTCAACATATCCTCAAGCTCAGCCTCTCCAGAAAAGCTTTCCTCATCGCTCTCTTTCTCTTCCTTCTCGGCTTGTTTTTCCAATAACAGACTTCTCTTAAGACCGGCTGCCGATATTGAGACCATAACCGACTGGTCATCAAGCTCTGGATTCTCATCCAGAACAGCATTGTTCACTCTCATCGCCTGATGCTGTTCTCTGCCATTTGAACCCGAGTTGTCGATTGCCGCCGCTGCCCGGTTCGTCAGGGCAGCATTTGCACCTCTTACCTCCATAGAACAACTCCTTTCCCTTATATATGATGCATGAGACTCCCCTTTCTCACGCAGTCACTCTAAGATAATCTTAAGATCTATGACTTATGGTACTTCTTTATGACATGAACCTATGTCAACTTCTTTCATATATTATATCGAACCTTTTGTCAAAAAATTAAGTCTATTTTCTGAATTTTCTGAATTTTTTATCCAATTCAAACAATTTGCCCTGGTGCAGTGTCAATCACATGCCTCAATCACGACTCCATGCGCAATTCCTGGCACATTCTGTCCCTCATTGAACGAAGTCTTGTTGAGCAGTGCCCCTGTCGGCACAAACAGGATACGTTTCCATTCTCCTTTCGCTATTTTTGGCAGAATGTGCGCAGACAGAACGACTGCAGAACAGCCGCATCCGCTTCCTCCTGCGTGTACGTCCTGCTTCTCAGTGTCATAGATCAGCAGTCCGCAGTCATAGTGCCTGTCACTGATATCAATCTTTTCCTGTGATAACAGGTTGAATAATGCCTGTTGTCCGACACTTCCGAGATCTCCGGTAAAAATGGCATCGTAGTCCTGTGGCTTTCTGCCAAAATCTTTCAGATTCGTCGCAATGGTCCACGCCGCAGCCGGTGCCATCGCACATCCCATATTAAAAGAATCTTTGATGCCATAATCTTCTATCCGCCCGACAGTAACACCCGTTATACCGACCTTTTTCTGATATTTTCCCTCGTATTCGTTTTTGATCGTTTTACCAGATACCGATTTCCCTGATGCATTTTGGCTCTGCAGCAGAAAAGCAGCACTCCCGGTTACAGTCCAGGATGCATACAGCGGCCGCTGTCCGCCATACTCAAGCGGATAGCGAAACTCCTTCTGCGCACTTGCAAAATGACTTGAAGTGAGACTCATGACACGGTCTGCATATCCTGCTGCCACACTCATGCTTCCGAGACAAAGTGACTCCCCACAAGTAGAACATGCACCATATAATCCGAACAGGGGAATATTGTAATCCAGCAAGCCAAATGAGCTTGCTATATTCTGTCCCAAAAGATCGCCTGCATATAAATATCGGATGTCACCGGCCTCAGCACTCGTTTTTGACAGTGTGAGCGACACTGCCTCTTTCTGAAGTGCGCTCTCCGCCTTCTCCCAGGAATCCTCTCCAAACATGTCATTCTTGTCGTCGCTTACCTTGTCAAAACTTCCTGAAAGCGGCCCTTCATTCTCCATCTGTCCCACAATCGAACCGCTCCCCATGATCAATACGGGACTGCCATATGCGATGCTGGATGTGCCAGCTGCTTTATTTTTTGATGTATTGTTTTCCACTGAATCGCCTCCTGTTTGTCTCTGCTAACAGCCTTGAATCTACTGTTACCATCTTGATTGTCTTTCTGTTTGCTTTCTTAGGAACAGTTCCTTACCTTAGTTTTTCTTGGAAACGATGGAATTATACAAAAAAAGAGCACCTCCTGTGAGATGCTCTCCAAAAAGTCCTATTTAAAGTCCCTTATAACGCGCGCTCTGCTCCCTGATCAGCTCCATGTCCTCAAAGTAATCAATCTTCATGGCCTGCTTTACCTCCGAGAGTGTCTGCGCCGCCACTTCGCGCGCTGCATCGGATCCTCTCTTCAAGATATTATAAATCTCAGGAATGTCCTTCTCATACGCAGCGCGTCTAACTCTAATCGGCTCGAGTTCCTCCTGTATCACATTGTTCAAAAACTTCTTGACCTTCACATCGCCGAGTCCGCCCTTCGTGTAATGTGCTTTCATCTCGTCCAGATTGGCATAATCCGGGCAATACCGCTCAAAATGCTCGTCGCGCGCAAATGCATCCAGATAAGTAAACACCGTATTTCCCTCCAAATGTCCAGGGTCGCTGACCTGCAGATGGAGCGGATCTGTGTACATACTCATAATCTTGGTGCGCACCTCGTCTGCGCTGTCCGCGAGATAGATACAGTTTCCGAGAGACTTGCTCATCTTTGCCTTTCCATCTGTTCCCGGGAGCCGCTTGCAGGCCTCCGCCTCCGGTATCAGCGCTTTGGGTTCCACAAGCACCGGGGTATCTGGCGCATATATGGCGTTAAATTTGTGCACAATCTCCTTCGTCTGCTCAATCATCGGCAGCTGATCCTCCCCCACTGGAACCACGTTTGCCTTGCAAAACGTTATGTCTGCCGCCTGACTGATCGGATAGGTAAAGAACCCTACCGGGATACTCGCCTCGAAATTTCTCAGCTGTATCTCGCTCTTTACCGTCGGATTTCTCTGAAGCCTGGAGACTGTCACTAAGTTCATATAGTAAAAAGTCAGCTCTGTGAGCTCAGATATCTGTGACTGTATGAAGAGTGTGGACTTTGCCGGATCCAGCCCCGCTGATACATAATCCAGCGCTACCTCAATGATATTCTGGCGGACCTTCTCCGGATTATCCATGTTGTCCGTAAGTGCCTGTGCGTCCGCAATCATGATATAAATCTTATCGTATTCTCCTGAGTTCTGCAGCTCCACCCTTCGTCTGAGCGATCCTACATAGTGACCGATGTGGAGCCTCCCTGTGGGTCTGTCACCCGTCAGTATGATGTTACTCATCTTTCATATCCTCCAAATTTTCATTTTGATTTGCAGCATTGGCTGCCTCCAAATTCTGATATCCATAAAAATGGACTGTATTTTCCATAATCTCACGTGCCACATTTCTGCCCTGCTGCGCATGTTCGACAATGTATCTCCCATACATCTCGATCATCCTGTCTGAATAGGTGCCAAGTTCTCCTCTCAGATACGTCTCATACGATGTATCATATGGAAGATCTTCCGATGTGTGTATCCTGCGGGCATCCTCTGCCAGATTGGGATACTCCGCTGCAAACTCTTCCATCCACTTCACCTGGAGTCCAATCACCTGTTCCATGATCGCCTTCTTCTCATCGGAGACCGGGGGCAGCTGTGCGGCAAAGCTGGCATACTCAAGTGGTGCCGTTGACTCCATCATGCGGGCATACTTCTCCTCTATCATATTCCGGCCGTTTGCATAATTTGCCTTAAACTCATACAAATATTGTAAGAGCATCTCCTCTGTCCATGTCATATACTGACTCATGCGCATTATCCTGAAGGTCGGCCAGTTGTTCTGGCAGCTTGCCCTGCCCCCTTCGTTCTGCACTTTGTCAAACGCCTCAAACTCAGCCTTTGCTATCGACAGCGAAAGCGCTTTTATAACTGGTGTATTTGCGACGATTGCTGTCAGAAGCGCATCACTCTTTGCTGTGATCTCCTTTGTACAGGCATCCAGATACAGGTCACACTTCCCAACGATATCCATTTTCTCAAGTTCGTTCGCAAAGATTACAGCGAGCGATTCGATCGCTGTCGCCAGCTTTGCCTCATGCGCCTGGTCTACAGGGAGCAGGCTGATTCTCCTGACCAGCCCGGCAACTCCCACCTGTTCCATCCCTTCCCCGCTGATTGTCATCCGGGGATTTTCCGGCATCCCCTTAAACAGCCACTTATCGTGGGGTGCATACGTTCTATTCAGCAGATAGTAAAGCTTCATTGCATGCTTTGCGCACTCTGCCTTTGCAAGCTCCGCCGCCACAAGCTGTCCACGCATACGCATCCGCGGCAGATTATACTGTCCATTCTGGGAAAATAATGCACAGGTCTGTGCAATCTTGCGATACCAGACAGCCTTGGGGTAATATTCCTCCAGCATCTTCCTGTACCCTGTAAAGATTCCCTCATCATCCCGGAATACCTCCCCGTTCACTGCCGCCGCAAGTGCATAATCATGCACTGCAAGCCAGCTCTTGATGGTCTCCATGGACTCCTTGCCAGATACTGGGGACTCCTGATTGTGCGCAAGCATTCCCACCAGATTCAATCCGAGTACATTTTTATAAAAATCTTCTATAATCATGACGCCGCAGCGATCCCTGCCGTGAAATGTCTCGATTCGGTCGATCCCCATAAAGCTCTTTGGCAGCGCCTCATAAGCCGCCTGAAGTGCCTCTCCAATCTGCTCATACACCTCTTTCGTAACCCACATTACAAAACGCGGTCCATAATCGTGGTCCTGTGACAAAGCATCGTCAAATCCAAAACAGTCCGATCCCTTTCCGACAAGTCCCACTGCAATCACTGACTCATAATCGTGAAATTTCTCTGCAATCATTGGTCTGCCGTACTCCTCATAATAGCGGCGGCACAGTTCGAGCCCTTTGATTTCCAGCGCAAATGCTTTTGTGTCAATCTCTTCAAGCTCGTCCAATTCTTCTGGAATCTGCTCTTCCCCGGCCGCTGTCCGCACAGGAACTGGCTCTCCGTTCACAGACACTTCGCTGCTCTCTGCGGTCTCTTCACCCAAACTGTCTTCTTCCAATTTGTCTATATTCGATTCGTCCTGAGGCAATTTGTTTTCAGTCAATTCCTCCTCGGACAGATTGTCTTCCGGCAATTCCTCCTTGGGCAAATTGTCTTCTGGCAATTCCTCCTCATCAAATGCCTTTTCACCTGCCGCATTCTCGTCTGGAGTTCCTTCGTCTGCAGGCTCCCCCGGTACAGTATCCGCGCTAAGTTCTGCTGTCTCTGACACCTCTTTCATTTCCGTCTCTGCGGCTGTCTCCTGTGCGTCTGCCTGTTCTACCGCCAAAGCGATCTCTTTCATCTTATTTTTTATAATCTTTATGTTATCACTCAGTCTCTGGTACTGGATATTGTCTGTGCCGAGATATTTTGCCACGCACTCCCTGCTCTTCTCCATGACACTCAATGCGTTCAGATAGTCCTTGTCCATATAGTACAGGCTGCCAAGCGCCGACAATGCTGCACTGTAATGGGCATCATCCACACCAATCTCCTCAAAAATATGAATGGCTTCCTCTGCCCGCGCTTTTGCCTCATCGTCCTGTTCTAACTCAATACAGGTATTGGCAAGATTTGCCTGTGTAACGGCCACTTCAAACTGTTTATCCGGCTTATGAATTACGATGTACAGCGCGTTCTCAAGCTGTTCTTTTGCTGACTCAAAATCTCCCATCTCCTGATACAAAAGACTGAGATTATTATAGAAATTGGCAAAATACATATCGTCCTCATCCAGCTGCGCCACGTAGATCGGTCTCACTTTATTATAAAACTCAAGTGACTCCTGCAATAATCCGGCTGCGCGATGCGCGTTGGCAGCATTTAGCAAGGTGGTCGCATAGGGAATTGTATCCTGTATCCCCATTTCATCCATAAGTGCAATCGCCTTCTGACAGTTTTCAATCGAGAGCTCATACTGTCCTGTCTCCCTGTAGAATCCGATAATTTCGTTGTAAAGAGTCAGCAGTACATCCTTCGCATCCTCCTCGACTGCCTGCGCAATATGTGACTCCAAAAACTGTGGTATCTCGTCTATTTTTTCCTGTGCAAAAAGTGCGTCAAGCGCCTCTGTTACCTGATTTATGTCCATATTGTTTCCTCACTTTATTTTCCTTAATATATCCGTCGTATGTGCGCCTGCCCCGATCAGATCCGCCCGCTCACAAACTGCCATCTGATACTGTACAAACGCCTCAAATTCTTCCTCACTGAGCTGATTCAAAAATGGTCTGATGTAATTCGCCGGACCATCAGGCGAGATAATTTGAATCCGTTCGAGTCCTTCTGCCTCATTCAAAGCATCGATATCCTCTATACGCATGTAATCATAGAGCATACTCGGCGCAGATATCGTATGAAAATCCTCTGTAAAGCGCTGTTCTGCCATACATGCAAGCACATGCCGCTCCTTAAAGCCATAGGTGATCACACTGTATTCATTCATACAATAGGCCACGAGAATAACGCCCCCGGGCTTCGTGACACGCTTCGCCTCGCGAAGTGCCGTTCTCTTGTCCTCAAAGCCAAACAAATGATACATCGGCCCAAATAAAAGCGTCACGTCAAAACTGTCACTGGCAAGCTTTTTGAGATTCAGCGCATTTCCCTGCATCGCTTTGACACTGCTTGCCTTTTTCTTCAGTATGCCCAGATTGTACCTTACGAGTTCCACCGCGGTGACATCATAGCCTTCCTCTGCGAGTGCCACACTGTAGCGTCCAGTTCCCGCTCCGATGTCGAGCAGCTTAATCTGGCTTCTCGCCGCACAAACATCTCCGTCACAGTCAGGAACAGCTGCATTGGTAAGTTTTGCTGCTGCCTCCTCCAGATATCTGTGAATATATTTCATGGAAACACGATACTCAACCTGTCCATGACGCGAGTTAAAACGCTTTTCCTCATTGAATTTGTTATAATATGCCTCAAGTTCTGTCATCTATGCAATTAGTACCTCCAGCTTTTTCTGCATCCATGTGATAATTGGTCCTAAGAAAAATGCCACCAGAATCGTGACAATGCCGACATCTCCGCCGAGCAGAAATCCCGCTGCCATAAAACTGACATCCCACAGCATACGCACAATCTTAAAGGAAACCTTTTTCACTTTTCCTGATATGATAAACGGCAATGCGTCATAGGGCGAGGAGCCCAGACCAGCACACATATAGGCCGCCGCCCCCAGCAGAAAGACTGCAAGTGAAGGGATCAGCAGTATGTACCGGTTCCGCGTCACCTCAAAAAATCCTACGGGAAGCATCAGGGACCATATCCATCGGAAAAAGTCTGAGATATATCCCAGGAAGCACATATTTCCTATCGTTCCAAATCCAATCATGCCAAGATCATACTTGAGCACAAAGACAAACGTCACCAGATGACACAGCAGCTGACATGTTCCAAAGCTCAGCGGCACAAAATTCGTAACGCCCTGTGTCAAACAGGAACAGGGATCTGTTCCTAAATTGATCGCCCTTAAGAGTGACAATCCCATTCCCTGCGCTGTCACGCCGCACAGCATCATGAGCATTCGATTCTTAAATCTGGGTGGACAGACAAAGCATTTCCTGTTTTTCAGATCAAAACTCATAAAAGTTGTGCTCCTCCACCTTTCTGGGTTCATCGTCCGTGGAATCTTCCTTCGGCTTTGCACTCTCCTTATCCATGTCAGATGCAGGTGCAAGTTGTTTCGTGTGAACATTATCCGTGCGGATATCAATTGCAGGGCCGCCTGTTCCGTTGATATAATCGCCCGTGATCGTCACCTCTCCAATGTTGTCATCCTTAGGTATCTCGTACATGATGTCCAGCATAAAATCCTCAATAATCGCACGAAGTGCACGTGCACCGGTATCTCTCTCCATCGCTTTCCTGGCGATTGCCTCCAATGCACTGTCGTCAAAGTTGAGCTTCACCTCATCCAGTTCAAGAAGCTTCTGGTACTGCTTTAATATTGCATTCTTTGGCTCCTTCAATATCTTGATATAGCTCTCCTGTGTAAGACTATCCATCGGACAGATGATCGGCAGACGTCCGATAAACTCTGGAATCATTCCAAATTTCTTGAGATCCTCAATCGTCACTTTCTTTATGATATTCTTCTCTTTGTCAAACGCATCTTTTAACTCGGCGTTAAAACCAATCGAGGACTGCTTTGTCAGTCTCTGCTTGATAATCTCCTCCAGATCCGGGAACGCACCTCCACAGATAAACAGTATATTCCGGGTGTTGATTGTCGTCAATGGCACCATGGCATTTTTGCTGTTTGCACCTACAGGCACCTCCACATCGGAACCTTCCAACAGCTTTAGCATTCCCTGCTGGACAGACTCGCCACTCACGTCACGTGATGTCGTGTTCTTCTTCTTGGCAATCTTATCTATCTCGTCGATAAAGACAATCCCCTGTTCTGCCTTTTCCACATCATTTTCCGCTGCTGTCAGGAGTTTAGAAATCACGGATTCAATATCGTCTCCGATATACCCTGCTTCGGTCAGCGAAGTCGCATCCGCAATGGCAAGCGGCACATCGAGAAGACGCGCAAGCGTCTTTACCATATAAGTCTTGCCACATCCCGTCGGTCCTAACAGCAGAATGTTGGATTTTTCGATTTCGATTTCATCCATTGTGCCGGTTGTCACACGCTTATAGTGATTGTAGACTGCCACGGATATCACTTTCTTGGCATAACCCTGTCCTACTACGAAATCATCAAGCTGCGCCTTAATCTTGTGTGGTGCTGGCAGGTCATTGATGTTAAACACTGCTTTCTCTTTCTTCTCCTTCGGCTTCTTCTTCTTGAGCTTCTGCCGGTTTGGGATGCCCCCATCTCCTTGCAAATCAGCAATATTGACAAAGCTGATATTCGGAAAACGCCGCTTCCCATCCTTTCCAATATTGTTATCCTTGTCAAAATTAAGGTTCGTATTGTTCAACATCCCCTGATAATCAAACTGGCTGACAGTATCCATCGTCTTATGCATACAGTCTGAGCACACGGAAATATGATTCGGAAGCTTAAACATCCTTCCGGTCTTGCTCTCCGGACGCCTGCAGATAAAACATACATCCTCGTATTCGCTTTCTTTCTCCTCCTCATACTCGTCAGCCGTCGATTTCTTATCCTCTACGATTTCGTCATCCGTATTGGACTCCTCTTCTGTCATATTCTCGATCTCTTCGTTGTTGTCAAAGTTGTTATCTAACATTATGCCCTCCGTTTTCATCCTACTCTTTTCTATACCCAAGCATCACATCGACAGTCCGTTCCTTATATTCTCCGTTGCCTGGCCGCATCAACACGACCTCAACCTCTGTTCCTGCCGCGTAATATTCCAGCAGTTCCTGCAGTTGTGCCATGCGCGTTATTTTCTCACCGTCTATGTAAATTATAATATCACCCTTGGTAATTCCCGCCTCATCAGCAGCAGTGTCTTCGAGCACATTTGATACATAGACTCCTTCTGGCATCTCATACCGCGCAATCGCCTCCTCAATGACATCGGTACCAGTAATGCCGAGAAACGCGCGCTCCTCCACAGGAACCTTTTTTTTCGTCTCCCGCTGCATCAGGTCTTCAATAATCGGCTTTGCTGTAGAAATCGGAATCGCATACCCCATTCCCTCAATCACATAATCAGCGATCTTGCTGGAGTTGATACCGATTACCTCACCCTTTACATTCAAAAGTGCACCACCAGAATTGCCAGGATTGATCGCCGCATCTGTCTGAATCAGATATCCCTGATTGATTTCCGGCCCATCTGCAAACACATTTCTGTTCAGAGCACTTATGACACCCGTTGTGACAGATTGGCCATATCCAAGTGAATTTCCGATTGCGATCGCTGGCTCTCCCACCTGAAGGCTTTCGGAATCCCCAAGCGCTGCGATTGCGATACTTTCCAGTGTCTTGTCTGACATGTCATCCAGAAAGACAGAGACAATCGCAAGGTCGTTCTCCGGTGAAGATCCCTTCACATAGGCAATCGCTTCCTCATCGTCGATAAACTGCACATACAGATTGTTATTATCCTCAATTACATGATAATTCGTGACAATCAGAAGTTCCTCATCACTCTGCGCAACAACAATTCCAGAGCCGTTTACCTGCTCGTCATATTCCTCATCATACCAATAATCATATGCCGTATACTCGTTTGTGATGGACACAACGCAGGGCATTGCCGTCTTTACCACAGCCGTCACATCTGTCACAACTGCCAATGCGCGATCTTCCTGCTGCAGTACTTCCACATGCTTTACCGCAGCGGAATTCCCTTCGTCTTTTTCTTCTGTCTCATCTTTCTTCTCTTTTGACTGCTTTGAAGATTCAGCGTCTGTCTCCTGTTCCGATTCTGTCTCTTCTTCAGATAACGTCTCTTGTTCTGTCTCCAAATCAGACTCTGTTTCCGTTTCTGTCTCCTGTTCCTTCTCATCAAATCGAGGTTTCTGGAGCGAATCTCCAGAATTAAAGTTATTATTTTCGCCGCCGTTCGCACCGGAAGCTTCCGCAATCGCATTGCTTGTCACTGAGCTGTCGGCAATGACATTGTTTGAAGCACTCTCATCGACATGAATTTCCACCCGCTCCAGCCATGCTGGACTTGCATCGCCATCGTGATCCAGGACAGAACTTACAACATATCCCCCACCCAAAACATACACACCAGCAAATACAGTGCATCCCAGCGTTACCATTATATTTTTGAATGTCGAATTTCTCTTTCCCATATCCAGGTACCCCCTTCTTATCGCTGATTTTCATCCACTAAAAATCGCAGTTGCAGCATCTCACTATTCCACTGTGACAGACTTCGCAAGATTCCTTGGCTTGTCGACATCACAGCCCTTCCCCACCGCCACATAATAGCCAAACAGCTGCAGCGGTATGATTGCCAGCGAGTTCGTAAAATACGCGTTTGTTCTCGGAATATAAATCACATAGTCAGCGGCTTTCTCGATATCGGTATTCCCTTCATTGGTGACTGCCAGCACAAATGCGCCTCTCGCCTTCACTTCAACCATATTGCTCAGCACCTTCTTAAAAAGAAAATCCTGTGTGGCTACAGCCGCGACAAGTGTTCCCTCTTCAATCAACGATATGGTGCCATGCTTTAGCTCTCCGGCCGCATACGCCTCAGAATGAATGTAGGAGATCTCTTTTAACTTCAAAGAACCCTCCATGGAAATTGCGTAATCAACGCCCCGTCCGATGAAAAATACATCCTTTGCCCCGATATAGCGATTGGCAAAGCGCTGTATTCTCTGCTTGTTGGACAGAAGCATCTCAATCTGTGCCGGAAGCCGCTTCAAATCCTCAAGCATGTTTCGAAAAACAACAGCCTCCAGTCTCCCGCGCACCTTCCCAAACTTCATTGCCAGCAGATAAAGTGCGATCAGCTGTGCGCTGTATGCCTTTGTAGTAGCGACTGCAATCTCAGGTCCAGCCCATGTATACATGACATTATCTGCCTCCCGCGCAATCGAACTGCCCACCACATTCACAATGCCCAGCACCTTATGTCCAAGCTTCTGTGACTCCCGAAGCGCTGCAAGCGTGTCGGCTGTCTCGCCGGACTGGCTGATCACGATCACCATCGTACCTTCCTCCAGGATCGGATTGCGATAGCGGAACTCACTTGCCACATCCACCTCAACTGGTATCCTCGCAATCCCTTCGATGGCATATTTTCCTGTCACGCCTGCATGGTATGCAGAGCCGCATGCCACGATAAAGATCTTGTTGATTGCCTGTATTTCCTCATCAGACATTCCCAGCTCGTCGATTACAATGTCATGGTCTTTGATTCTGGGGCCTAACGTGTCGGTCACCGTCTTCGGCTGCTCATACATCTCCTTTAACATAAAATGCTCGTAGCCGCCTTTTTCCGCCGCGTTTGCATCCCACTCAATCGTGACGGGTTCCTTGGCGATCTCCTCCTCGTCAACGGTGTAGAAATGCATATGGTCAGCGCGAAGACGCACTACCTCCTGATTTTCTATAAAATAAACTTTTCTGGTATATTTCAGTATTGCTGGTACATCCGACGCGATAAAGCATCCGTCCTCATTCTGTCCCACAATCAATGGACTGTCCTTTCTGACAGCAAAGATCTGATCCGGGTGCTCTGCAAACATGATTCCAAGTGCATAGGATCCCTGTACGCGATGCATAACTTTTGTGATGGCTTCCAACGGATTTCCCTTGTAATAATAGTCAATCAAATGCGCCAGCACTTCCGTGTCTGTATCTGAGACAAACTTGTATCCTTTCGCTGTCATTTTTTCCTTTAGCGGCAGGTAATTCTCAATAATTCCGTTATGCACAACCGCTATTGTCTCCTCAGCGTTGTAATGCGGATGCGAATTGGCATCGCTCGGCGCTCCGTGTGTCGCCCACCTTGTATGCCCGATTCCAATACTGCCGGGCATCGTCGCACCGCCGTGCGTCAGCTCCTCGAGTACCTTGAGACGCCCCACGGATTTCTTAATCTGAATCCGCTCCCCGTCAAACACGGCCATTCCTGCTGAGTCGTAACCCCGGTATTCCAGCTTGGAAAGTCCTTCCAGTATCACAGGCGCTGCATCACGCCTTCCAATATATCCTACAATTCCACACATTTTACCTGTCCTCCATCTTCAAATTCCTAACTCCAATAAGTCTTGCTTGCGCTGCACCATCTCACCATACCTTTGGGCAGACTCTGATAATGTTTTCCCAGCTGATATCCGATAAGCTTATATCCACTTGATATGATTAAATATGGTATCTGAAGCCGCTTTTTTACCTTTTCTAAATGTTTGATTGTGTTTTTGACAAGCTTGATACCCTCGCTCTCTGAGGATACCACATCAAAGACCTCCGGGTGCTCCGCCTGTGATACACCCAAGTCAAAGTTTCTGCGAAACTGCTGCATACAGGTATAATTGTGGGAGTGGAGCACTTTCGCCTCCGCAGTGTAAGCAATCTGATATCCTGCGGTGACTGCGTGCCCTGCGTACACCATGTCCTCGTTGAAGATTGCCTTCTTGACGAATCCCCCAATGTTCTCGTAGATTTCCCTGTTATATGCAGCGCATACATTGGAACAGAAAAAGGTCTTGATCCCAAGCCGGTCCATATCTGCCGCTGACTTCACTGACGACTGGTCAGGATAGTTGAATCCTCTCGTATATTTCTCAATCTCGCGGCAGTCTGGAAGCGGAAGCTGCCTTGCATATGCCACAGCGATACTCTCCTGCCCCATCAATGCCTCCACCAGGTTTTGTATCAGCTGTGCGTCCACCGGCACTGCATCCTGTGTCATGCACACAAAAACGTCTGATTTGGAGTACTGCACGGCCTTTGCCCTTGTCCTTCCATGGTCAAATTCTTTTTCCGAGAGGTGATGCACCTCAATATTTTTGTATTTTTCCAAAAAACCAGTCCCATAAAAAAGATTGTAAAAATAACGCTCCTCTGTGTTCATAAGAATAATTTTTCTTATGGAATAGGTCTGCTCCTCCAACGCCCGAATCAGGTCCATGACCTGTTTGCCGGGCTTATAGGTCAGCAGAATAACATCTACACTGTATTGCATATTTATCGCTCCCCGTATGCCAAAAAGGAACCGGTTTCGGTTCCTAATCGGCTCCTCTATTCTCCATTATATCTGACTCCTGTATCCGATGCAATATGCTCACTGCACTGTTTCACAGTTTCTGATGGTGTATAATCGCTCTCGTCAAACAAAAATTCATGTAATAACGACACATTTTTGGTAAGATCGATTGGTACTACAACACTGGCACTTCCCACGAATCCATTCATCTTGACATGGTCATTGAATGGAAAGCCTGCCGTATCACCAATTTCATAACTTGCAATGTCAGAAAGCAGCGATAGAATCTCCGACAGCGTGAGAGAAGTAGAAATCTCGCCAAACACGGAATCCGCAATCTTATTGAGCGTCGCCGGATTCATTGTCATCGCCTTCTTTGCAATCTCTGTGAGAACTCTTCTCTGCCGCTCTGTTCTCGCTCCATCTCCTCCACTGGTATAGCGGATTCTGCAGTACGCCGTCGCCTGAAGTCCATTGAGCGTCTGAAGTCCTGCATGTTCAACAGGGATGTAATCAACGCCTGCAACCGCGTCGTATGCCTCACCACCGTTTTCATCCACAAACAGGAGTTTTCCTGACATCGATATCTGGTAACTGTTCAGATGCGCGATCTCATCCTCTTTCACATCGATCTCGACACCGCCAATCGCATCCACAACATCAATCACCGCGTCAAATCCAACTGTGACAAACTCCGTAATGTCCAAATCGAGGTTCATATTGAGCATACCGATCGCCTGGGCAGCCCCGCCTCTGTTATAGGCCGCATTTGCCTTGCTGTAACTGTCATTTGTCATATTGAGCCACGTGTCACGGTACACTGACACAAGCTTTACTTCCTTAGTATCCTGATTGATGGACGCAATCATAATAACATCCGTACGGGTGTTCTTGTCAAGTTGTTTGTTCCGCGAGTCCACCCCAAACAATGCAATATTTCTGTAGCCTTTCATACTGCTCGTGCCCTGTTCTATGACAGCCTGCACATCTTTATTGATATGAACCTCACTTGGATCAATCTCCACATATGTGATATTCTGTGCCTTCTTTGCAGTCCACAGCGCAGCTACTAATATCAAAAGCAGGAAAATCTCCGTGACAAACAAAAGAATCTTCCTTCTTTTCTTCTTCGCTGACTGCTGCGGAGTCAATGTTTTCACATTCTTCCTCTTTTTGTTATTCGGAGCATTCTGCGCTTTGCGGCCGCCTGGTTCCGGTCTGCCGCTGCGTTTCGCCTGCCCTGCCGGCCTTGGCCGGCTGCCAGCTGCCTGTCTGCGCGGCTGATCATTGTCCCCTGGCGCTTTGGCTGTCCTTGATTGACCGTTCGGTCTCGGCTGTCCTGATGCTTTTGACATTTGGCCACCTGGTCTTGACTGGCCATCTGGCGCCTGTCTCCGCGGTCTTGGCTGACCATCTGGCGCCTGTCTGCGCGGCTGACCACTTGAGCGCGAAGCTTCCATTGGTCTCGATTGACCATTTGACTTTGACACCTGCCTCCGCTCACCGCCTGGCATCTTTTTGATATTATTGTTTTTGTTGCTGCTGTTATCATGATCCTGCATTTTTTTTACCTCCATGCTGCCATCGGCCCAAACATATGGCGTCAGCACCAATTTTTTAATAAGCATTTTTATTGATAAAGCCCTTGAAGAATGTTAAGAATAAGATCTTAAAGTCAAATGACATTGACCAATTCTCAATATAGTAGAGATCATACTCTATCCGCTTTTTGATCGAAGTATCTCCCCTGTATCCGTTTACTTGTGCCCAGCCTGTGATTCCAGGCCGCACTTGATGCTTTATCATATACCTTGGTATCTCCTCTTTAAATTTTTCAACAAAAAGAGGTCTCTCTGGACGCGGGCCAATGAGGCTCATGTCCCCCTTTAACACATTAAAAAACTGTGGAAGCTCATCGATACTCGTACTTCGAAGTATCCTTCCCACTTTTGTAACTCTCGGATCATTCCTGGTCGTCCAGCCCTTTTTCTCATCAGCATCATTTTGAACCTCCATGCTCCGAAATTTATACATCTGAAAGGGCTTATTATGAAGCCCGACTCTTTCTTGTTTGAAAATCAACGGTCCCCGGCTTGTCAGCTTCACACCGATTACTGCTGCCAGCATAAACGGCGAAGACAGTACAATTGCGATCAATGCCCCCACAATATCCAGCATCCGCTTCATCAGCATATTTGCCATATTATTCAATGGGACTCTTCTGATATTGACCACCGCCAGACCGTCTAAATCCTCTAGATAAGGTCTGCTTGGTATCACACTGTTGTAATCTGGTATGAATTTTGTGTGCACCCCGGTTTTCTCACATATATTTACAATACTTTCCAACCGGTCATAGTCTGACAGGGAGAGCGTAATGCCAATTTCATCCAGATGGTTCTCTTTCAGAATCGTGTCCAGCGAATCAATCTCTCCTGTCACCCTAACCCCTTTATACGCAGCTCCCACCGGAACATGGTCATCCAGGATACCACACACTTCATATCCCCATTCGGGATTTGCCTTGATTTTGTTAATGTACTCCTCGCCTGCGCGCGAGTATCCGACCAACAAAATATGCTTGAGATTGTAACCTTTCCTGCGAAGTCTGCGAAGCCCATACCGGACGCCTTTTCGCACCAGGGATTCCGTCACGATGTTGACCCCGTAGAAAACACCAACCATTCCTCGCGAGAAATCTGGTATATTGATGGCAAAAAGCACTACCATAATGGCCAAAAGTCCTATCGTATTCGCCTTGATAATATTAAAAATCTCATATACTGTTTTCGCTGTGCGTTTTGATGTATATAGGTCAAACGCACTGTATAAAATCAGATACTCGGGTATAATGGCTATAAACGCGATAAAATAAACCTGCACTGGCAGAATACCTGTGCCGAATTCATTCTCCTTCACATATCCGCTGAGCCACAAAAACCAGGAGAGCCAATAGGAAAATGTGATCCCCAATGCATCGAGCAGAATAAGCAATTTATTAAAATATTTTTGGTTATCCTTTATCAATTGTCTCACCATACCTTATGTCAACACAAAACATCACCTTTATATTTTACAATATCTGACACAAAAATACAATTTATTTTTTGATTTGTTCCGCCTGTGTCGCACGCCAGCTGTTACTCCCACAGTACATCCGATTGAAGATAATACGGCATTGCACTGACAATAGACAAAATTAACGCCGCAGCTATCCCCGCTAACAGTATTGCTGTAACAATGTCCTTTCTCTTCTCTGTACTCCTCCTCCATACAGGCAGCCTTTCTATCCCGCTGCAAACATAATACATGAATGGAATAATTCCCGATAAAATATAGCGCCCCTGGGCCTGATAATCAATTGTATAGGCATACTGAAATAAAAGCAGCAGCGGCATTAACATACAAAAAATCATGTTAGCGTGAACAAACAATATCTTGGGGCTGCCTCCCTTATCCCGCACCAGAATCCTTCCAAAGATACCCACCGCAAACAATACTAAGTAAAAAATGTACACCACTGGCCATGTATAAATCGAAACAGAACCGTAATTTGATATCACGCTCACTGCAAGCTTTGGAAAAAAAGAAGTCCCAAACAGCAGCGCAAACAGGCTTTCCCCTCCGCTGTAATACGTATCGCGAATTGTTCCTCCGGCTTTCATAAAAGCTTCCTTGGTGGCAATCCCGAGAAAATCCCCATCATAAAGGAGGTAATTTCGGATAAACTGCCAGCTGATACCCAAAAGCACCAGCAGCGCAATGAACAATCCCTTTTTCCAGAAAGCTACCCACGCAAATCTGTTCTTTCCATCCTTTGGCTGAAAGAAATACGCTGTGAACAGCAAAATACTGCTCACAATATAACCATATGCATTATAGTAAGAAAGTGCGCACAAGATGACGCCAAGCGCCAAAATCAGACATGATTTTACGGAAAAATCATCCCGATATCCTCTAAGCAGTCCATATAACATCAGTGCTGTGGAGAGCAGGCACAGGGAATCTGGATTTACATAGGTATGCAGAAACAGGCTTTGCGGCAAAAGCATCACCAGGAAACAGAACAGCCATCGCAGGCGTTGGTCCGGAAACAGGCACTTTCCAATCAGGACCACGATATAAGCCATTATCAATCCAAAACATACATTTACAAACCGCGCTGTATACAAGAGTACAAGATCGGAGTCTGTAAACAAATTCACAAAACGCATCGCATACCCCTGTGCAATATGGGGAAGAAGTGTATAAAAGCCATAGGTGTAATCCACATCAACAAATGTCAGTTCCTCCTCAAACCCTGTCGGAAGCGTACCGTGACTGCAGATATACAAAGGAACCTTATACCGCACCACCTCATCGGGCGGATTGCTGTGCAGTGTCCGATTATACAGAGGTTGATGCAGAACCAGAATGGATGCCATCACAATATATAGGATAAAATACATTCCTGCAGCATATCTTTCTCTTTTCATTTCCATAAAGTCTCTTTCCTCTCCACATCCCGCAAATGAATCCTGTGTATGATGCAGTGCTCACCCTGACATTTATCCCTCGAACAGTCTCAGTAAATTTCTCCATAGTACAAACTGTATTTTGATATACTCCACTGTCCGGGAAGCCCTAGCCTGCTGTTTATTCGCCTTGCCGGCACTACTGACGGACAGTTTCACACCGTTTATAAGCCCTGCAATGTATTCTCCGCCATATCCTTTTCTTACAAAAAACATAAGTTTGATAAAATAGCCAACAAACAAGAATGGAAAATTCAGTAAAATTTGTATCAACGGCATATTTTTATAAATCAAATAGACGCTGTTGCGCGCCACAATCTTTGTCTTGAAAGCATTGTATCTGGAGCCGCTCGTGGCGCTTCCAGCATGATATACTATAGAGTTTGCCGCAAACCAATTTATATATCCATGGATTTTCGCCCGATAACCAATGTCAATATCTTCTAAGTAGGCAAAATGCGCTTCGTCAAACAATCCCACGCACTCTGTTTCCAGCAATTCCCTGCGGTAAATCGCAGCACCCGCACAGGACGCAAATATTTCGCAGTCCTTCTGATACCTGTTGGGATCTTTTCCCTTTCCCCGCGCAAATGCCCAGCCCAAGGCACAGTAGTAATCTCCTGCATCATCTGTTTTGTCCTTATCATAAAGGGATATCAGTTTCGCAGAAGCGGAAAATATTTCCCCTTTTGTGTCTGCGTCCATCACTTTTTCCAACTCGTGTACAAAAGCCAAATCCACCCTCGTGTCATTATTTAAAAGAATGACATACGGGGTGGTGCTCGCCTTAATTCCCTGATTTACTGCGTGGCAAAAACCTGTGTTCTCCTTATTCCCAATCAGCTGTACCTGTGGAAACTTGTCGCGCACAAGCTCCATACTTCCATCAGAAGAGCCATTATCCACAACAATAACATCCATATCCTTGACAGTTCCCATATACAGACTGTCCAGACACGCCTCTATATACTTTATTCCATTAAAATTTGGAATCACCACTGTCGACTTTGCCATAATCCTCCCCCCTGCTTTCTCTACTCGTTGTCAGAAGCAGCAGCTACGCCTTTCACCGTTCGAACACAGGTTGGATCCAACAGCAGCCTGCCACCTGCCGCGGAGAGCCTATGGCACAACTCCACACTCATTTTTGCAATCCGGCTGCGTCCCTGCGCACTTTTATCCAGTTCCCTCAGCCATGGGGGAAGTTCTTTATTCTCCGACAGAATCGTACTCTCATATGGATGCCCGGTCACTTCCTGATAAATGTCCTGATATGCCTTGTTGACCGCCAGATTGCGTATGTCCAGCACTGCAACATCCTGATACAAATCCATCCGATTCATATAGCCTGCATAGACAAGCGGCTGTCCCTTGTAGATGCCGCTCGCCACTTTGCCGTGATACACAGCAAAACCGCCAGCTGCCGCCAAATCTGGTCTGTGATGAAACACATCGTTTTTGTATTCGATGTGATAGAAGCCTAAATGTTTGTTATGGCGCACATTCACCTTCCACCCCATTCTTACCGCAAAATCAGTCAGTGCTTTCTTGCCGGCCTCATACGCATACATCTTGCTCTGTGGATTGCCAGCTGTAGAATTCTCATGGCAGCGCCAATGATACAGCACCTTCGGCACATGCAGGATATAATCCTCCACTGGCTTTGCTTCCCTGTTTTCCCGCTCTTTCAGGAGCAGTCCTGCAACAATCCGCAAAAATAAGTCATAATCCTGCGATCCATCGTACTCCTTGCGGATGCGGTATTTGCGCATCACTGCCGCCTGAACCACAGTAAAATGACACACGTAATTATTGGTCAAAAACAAGTCTAAATTGAAATCCAGTTTCAAATGTGGGTCATAAAACCGTTTCCCTGATGTGTCGCACTTGTCCTCGTCCGAGTATGCAAATATGGGACGTTTTTTGTCTATTGCATGTGCAAACAGATACAACGCATCTGGTGTGAGCAGATCATCATGGTCTAACAAACCATAGTAATCCCCCTCCGCGAGGTCAATCGCTTTGTTTGTGTTCTCAGCGATACCTCCGTTCTCAGCAAGCCTGACATATCGTATGCGCGGATCCTGATACTTTCTTACAACCTCCTCCACACAGTTGTCCGGACTGCCGTCTGTGATAATCAGCTCCCAATTTCCATAGGTCTGTGCCATACAGCTGTCAATCAGTGCTTCCATATGTGCAGCCTGTGTCTCATAAGCCGGCACAAGAATAGAAAACTGAATGTCGGACACACTGTGATCCTCCCTCTGGCGCTGGAGCGTTTCTTCCTCTGGCGGCTGATAATGATAATTGGCGCTATAGTTCTCCGTCACACGCTCCCACACAGAGAGAACCGTTTCCGCATAGCCGTTTTTCCTGCTATAATTGATTGTCTTTTTTATATTTTGTGTCAGTGACATATCTGCTCCCATCTGTTATTCGTGTTTTTCCAAAATAATTTTTCTGCTCACAAAATTGTATACCATTACCACTGCCGTCGCAATGACTTTGGACAGTGCAAACCACCATGTATCATCATAAAAGGTCTCCATCAGAAACGCGCTCCCCTCATATGCCCTGCGGCACCCGATCAGGATGGCTTCGTTAATGCCCAACCCAATTATACTCAAAACCACAAAAATCACAAATTCTTTTCTCTTGCTCAAATCCTCCTTGCGCTCAAACACATACCGCATACTGAGGATGTAATTTACCACAACAGATACCGTAAATCCAACAAATCCGCCAATTGCTGTCGCCGCATTCACCGACTCCTGGCCTAGCATTCCACGCAGCAGGTGAAACAATGCCGTAGAGATG
>CAMWXA010000007.1 GCA_947178035.1 uncultured Lachnospiraceae bacterium
TGATAATCTTGTCCAGCTCATACTCCATATGCATCAGTGTTCCCGGGTGAGTAGTATCCAGAGAGTACAGTCCATCTACCGGAGGCAGCACCTTCCCGTCATGGTCTTTGAGCAGAATATCCTCATAGCAATAGTTCCCACGCGTCCCAGAAACCTCCTGATGAAAGTCGCCTCCCGCTATAAATGGACAGAAGTAAGTTCCGGGAAACTGTCCATTTCCCTCCACATACGCCACTGCCTCCTGCATTTTGTTGGAAAAATGATCCCAAAATGCATCAAAGTTGATATACTGACCGCCGTCTTCCCCACAATAGGTATGCTTCAGCGTCTTCATGTAGTCGGAGGCTTCCTTGTAACGTTCCAGTGTCAGATCCCCCATCAATGCCGCCCAGCTGTTCCAGCCAAAGATCACAGGTCCCTCCCATTCAAGAGCCGGCTTCACAGCCGCATTACAGTCACCGAATCTGCGAAAGCCCTTCTGATAGTCCGCACAGCCAGCCAGAAAAATCCTGGCAGAAGATACCGTCTCTGCTGTCACGTAACCATGGGAAATACCGTTTAGATCCCTCGTGTCCTCCGTCGCCGCGCCGCAGTAGACCTGAAATGCATTTCCATTGATTTTAAGTCCTGTCTTCCACGTATCATGGTCAATCGATCCGATGACCAGACCATCGCGCCGTCCCTCAGCATGCACAGCAGTAAATTCGTATCCCTCAGCCGCATACTCTATCGGATAATCCACAAACCTTGCCCATTTGTCATTGTCAAAGGGAGCAGCCAGAAAACGGATTTTTCCATCCATTTTCACTGGCGCACCATCCCCCTCATAATAGACTGGCGCCATATAATTTGTGCGCACACTGTCACTTTCCACCCGCAGGCAGACCGTCATATACCCTTCTTTATAAAACACAAACTCCTGTACCAGCGTCTCCCCGTCCCCGGAAAAATGGCGGTATACAAAACACTCTCCAGCCCCCAACGCATCCTCTATGGACATCTGTCTCATCTCATGTGTCCTGTAATCCGTCGTCTTCTTTATCGCGGCATTCTCCCCGCAAAATGCCGCGCAGTAATCCGCAAGCAGTCCCTGTTCCCCGAAATCCAGAGAAAAAGTCCCCTTGGTGCAGTCCCATTCAAATTTTATATGATTATCGCTATAACTCATTTTCTACCTCACTCCTGATTAGCTCTTCACCGCGCCCAACATGATACCCTGTACAAAATACTTCTGAATAAACGGATATACCATAATAATCGGAATCGTCACGATCATGGTAGCCGCCATCCGGATACTGTCCGGTGTGACCGTCACCCCCGCCGCTGCTTTGGACATCTGGTCTGACACGGACCCCTTGGTCTGATACTGGTTCAAAATTTCCACCAGGATGGACTGCATTGGCTTCAAAGACTGACTGGATGTGTACAGATAAGCGTCGAACCAGGAATTCCACTGACTGATCGCCACAAACAACCCTACCGTCATCAGAATCGGTTTGGTCAGGGGCAGCACCATGCGGAAGAAAATCAGAAGATCATTGGCACCGTCGATTTTCGCTGCCTCAAACAGCTCCTCCGGCATGGATTCTATGTAATTTTTTACCAGGATCATATTGTACACACTCATCATCATGGGTATAATATATACCCAGAATGTATTCAGCAGATGCATATTTTTCAGAACCATATAGTACGGAACCAGTCCGCCGCCGAAATACATCGTAAAAATGAACAGCATATTCAAAAACTTCCCGCCGACCAGATCTTTGCGGGACAGCGAATACGCCAGCATGGACGTCACAAGCACCGCTACCGGGGTTCCAATCACGGTCCTCGCCACACTGACCTTGATCGATTCCAAAAACGTTTTGCGCGTCAGGATATTGGTGTATGCCGCCAGACTCAGCTTGCGGGGCAGTAAAAACAGTCCTCCTCTCAACGAGTCTGTCGCGTCATTGATCGAGATGATAAATACATTCCAGAAAGGATACACTGTCACAATAACCACAATCGCCAATATAATAACTTTTACAATGTCCAGCACTCTGTCCGATGCGCATACGCTTTTTCTGTAAGTACTGCCAAAATTTGTTTTTCCCATAACAATCTCCATTCTTGCTCAGCCCGCAAATTCAGGCTCACGCACAATAGTTGTCTAGAACAAAGCCGAATCGTTCACTTTTCTGGTAATGGCATTCGCACTCAGCACCAAGGCAAAAGAAACTACGGATTTGAAAAGCCCCACAGCAGTTCCATAAGAATACATACCGTTCTTCATACCGTAGCGGTACGCATACGTGTCAAGCACGTCAGAATATCCCAGAATCGAGTCGTTTTGCAGCAAAAGCTGTTGTTCAAATCCCGTGTTCAATATCCCGCCAATCGCCAGAATCAGCAGAATGCAAATCGTCGGCCGGATAGCAGGCAGTGTGATATGGAGCATTTTCTGCCATCTGTTTGCACCGTCCACCTCCGCTGCCTCATACAGACCTGGGTCAATACCAGAAATCGCTGCCAGATAAATAATCGCATTGTACCCCATTCCTTTCCATGTGTTGGCAAAGGCGATAATCCACCAGAAATACGGGCCTTTCTGGAAAAACAGAATCGGCTCGTCTATAATGTGAAGCGCCATCAGCAAATTGTTGACAACACCGTCCCCTGACAGCATTGTCAGAAAAATGTTGGCCGCGATAACCCATGAGATAAAATACGGGAGATACGAAGTCGTCTGTACAAACTTTTTTATCTTTACTGACCGGACTTCATTCAGTCCAAGCGCAATGATAATCGGGACAGGAAAAGAAAACAGCAGTGTCAGCAGGCTGGTCGCCAGCGTATTTCGCATAATAGACCAAAAATCTGTCTGGAAGAAATATCGAAACCATTCCAGCCCGACAAACGGTGCATTGAACAGGTCATGAAAATACCCCTTTGTGGTCGGTGTATAATTGCAGAATGCCATGTAGAGCCCTGTCATGGGCGCATAGCAGATAAAAATGACCCAGAACAGCGCTGGCAGCATCAACAGGTATAAATATCTCTGGTTCCAGATTCTCTTCCCCAGCGTCTTTCTATTTTTTTCAGCCTTATTCTGTTTTGCCATAAATACCCTCCTTGTCTTACATCGCCTCTCGAATCTCCCACGCACCATCAGGCACAAGGAGATTGCGGAAGTCTACTTACAAAAAGGAGAGAATGCGAATTCACAGTTCCCCTTCTCTCCTTTGCCCATTTTACTTCATTCCCCACAGTTCCAGGCGCGTCTGATAATTTTCATTGATGATCTTCTCAACATCAGCGATTCCAGCTTTCTCCATATCCTGGAGCATCTGCTGATACAGACTGTCAACTTCCTCGCTGCTCGATGCATTGATCATCTTTGGAAATGCCTGATCAAAGATATCCTTAACCTTCTGATATTTCAATCCGTCAGGAGAGCTTCCCTCCGGCTCCAAGGCATCAAACTCTGCTGTATCCCAGTACGTATCCGTCAGATTCTGCCATGCAATCTCTGTTGCCCAGTCTCTCTGTGTGCTGGCAATGCGGTTTGGCGTTCCATCTGTATGACCATCATTCTTGACAAACCAGGTCCATCTGCAGATACCCAGCTCCTCCACCGCATCATTGCCTTCATTTTTCAAGCGGGCTACCACTTCCTCATTGGGAATGTACTTGTCGCCTTCCTTCGTCCAGTCTTCTCCTTCAATTCCCCACAGCATGAGATCCTGGCCTTCCTGACTTGCACAGAAATCAATCAGCCGCAATGCTGCATCGATATCCTTGCAGTTGTTGGTGATTGCGATCGCATCCCAGCCCAGAGAGCTTCTGCCGCCATAAGTCGTCTGGTCAGCCGCAATGCCATTGCCTAACACCTTGTATGCAACGTACTGCCCTTCTTCGCCTTCCTCACTTGCCCTAATCGCTGTGTTGGCATCGCCCGGATCCCAGTACGCATTGAAACATCCCATGATATTTCCTGCGGAGAGTTTCTGTGTGAACAGCTCGTTGTTGTTTACAACCCACTCATTGTCCAACAGTCCGTTTGTGTACAGATCATTTACAAAATGCAGCATATTGATGTAATTCGGATCATACACATCCCAGTGAAGAATCCCGTCCGCATCCTTGTAATATGTTCTCATGCCATACATGCCCTTCAGGGTGTTAAAATAGTTCTTGGCGTCTCCGTTCATCGTCATTCCGAATGTTTCCTTGCCGTTGATCGCGGGATACTTTTCTTTGAACTGTTTCAGAATGTCAAACATCTCATCATGGGTAAACGGCTCATCACTGTCCGCTCTTTCCTTGCCGACAATGTCTACCATATAGCTGTACTTCATGATAAATCCCGCAACCGGATCGGGGTCATAGCCATACCAGTTGGACAGGTAATAGTTCTTGCCATCCTTATATCTGGTCTTATTCAGCACATCGCCGTACATCTCCTGTACATTGGGAAGCTGGTCCATATAATCGTCCAGCGCAATCAGCGCCCCTGCATCAATGTATTTGTTGACCAGATCGCTTCCCCTGTCCATCAATACGATGTCCGGGTAATCCTGGCCTGCAAGCAGTAAGGAAAGCTTCTCTCCCGGATCTCCTGTCGGATTCTGAATATCCACCTTCACTCCCGTCCGCTTCATAATCTCCTGCGCCACGCGATCATCAAACAGCTTCGAGCCAGAGTTCTTGTCAAAAAAGGTGACTGTTACCACATCGCCCGCATCACTGCTCCCTTGCGCATCGGATACGCTCTCATTCTGTCCGGATGCATTGTCCCCAGAACTTGCAGTGCTGTTTGTGCTGGCACTATCCCCGGAACCGCATCCGGCAAGCATGGACATGACCAGCGCTGCCGCTGTAAAAAATGCTGCTTTTCTTCTCATATTATTCCTCCCTTTTCGTTATACTTAACATTTACCATTTGTTATATATACATATTACCGTCATATGATCCAAAACAAAATTACATTATCCGTCAATTTCTTACTCAATTTACGAATCTTTACCAATTAAACGGTTTAAAAATTTCACGTTTTAATAATTTATTTCACTTATCACCACTTTTTGGACTTGCGCACACAAAAAGGGCTTTATTCCTCTTTCCGACTTGAATAAAGCCCTTTTATCATAATTTTTCAGCTTTTATATTTCTTGTGATACTCCCCCGGCGTCATTCCGTAGTTTCTGGTAAACAACGTACAAAAATAAGGAACATTTTCGTACCCCACCGCCACGCTGACTTCCTTTACCTTAGCCCACGGCATACGCAAAAGCTCCGTCGCTCTCTCGAAGCGATACTCCGTCAAATACTCCAAAATCGTCTTGCCCGTCCCCTCCTTGAAAATTGACCGTATGTAATTCTGGGATAAATGAATCTCCCCTGCAAGATCCGCCGAAGTAATCTGCCTGGCATAGTTCCTGTGTATATACTCTTTGACCTTCTGCACCACATAATCCGTCGTATCTGGCACATCCGCCGCATTGTAGGCAGTCATTGCCCGAAAATATCCCATGACGGTTTCCTGAATCTGCCCCATGTTCAGACAATGCTCCACCTGCTCCATAGTCTGGTGCATAAGATGCCCCATTTCCTCCCGATTCCGCTCGATCGCGCACATCCCTTCAATCTCATATATCAATTTATCCAGACATTTCATCACAGCCCCCCTGCTGGCCCTGTGTTCCAACAGGACATCAAACAGCCTGTCCGCATTCTCCGCAACTGCACTCTGATTTCCTGACATAATGCTTTCCGTCAATCTTTTCTGGAAGCTGTTCATCGATTCCATGTCAGAATCTTTCTGCTCCCACTGGCTATGCACCTCCTCTGCCGCGACAGATCGCAATGCCCCCGTCTCACTATAGAACATATATTTCTCATAGCTTTCCAGTATCTGAAAAACCTCTGGCAGCTCCCTTCCCATAATCCGCCGTTCATAAAAGACACCATTGTAAGACAAATCCGTCAGCTGTTCCAACAGATGAAGCATTCTTTTTGCCGAATCCCCTGTATTGACATATCCCTTGATTACCACTGTGAGCTTTCTTCCTTCCTGCCAGACGGAGATAATTTCTGACAATTTATTTTGGAGGGACAGCGCGAGATTCCCGTTCGGCACTCCGTAGATCTGCATCATGCCATAATACTCTCCCTCCTGCTCGAACGCATTCAGCTGCGCCAGTTTTTCCAGCCATTCCTGTCTCACCTCCGGCTCCGCTTCCGCGACGCATATTCTTTTGATCAGCGCATTTCTGCCCTCCCGGACGGAATGCTGCATCAGCTGATTTTGCTCAATCTCTATACACGCCTTCTCCACAGCCGCCTTGATCGCCTCGTCGCTAAAGGGTTTCTGGATATAGTCCACCGCGGACACTTTGATGGCTGCCTTCAGGTACTCGATGTCATCATACCCTGTCAGAAAGAGAATCTTAATCTGCCGGTTTAGATTAAATATCTTTTTTGCCAGCGTGATTCCATCCATCACAGGCATCTGAATGTCTGTGATCACAATGTCCGGTTCTTCTGTCAGAATTTTCTCCCAGGCCGTCTTCCCATTTCTGGCCGTTCCCGCCAGTTCCAGTCCCATCGCTTCCCAGTCTACATAATTCTTTAACGCATCCAGTTCCAATGCCTCGTCATCTACCAGCAGCAAGCGATATTTCATCTCTCTTCACCCCATTGCCTCAATCTGTTCTGATACTTTTCTGTGATCACAGCCTCCACCTCAGACAGTCCCTCCATTTCCATGCTCTCTATCATATTCTCATAGATCTGTTCCATTTCTTCATGCGTGGCTGCGTTGACCATTTTGGGGTATGCCCTGTACAGAATGTCCTCTATATTTTTCCATTTTAGTGCCTCCCTGCTGCCGCGCTCAGGCTCTAAATTGCTGTACGGCGCCATATCCCAATAATCATACTTCATATTCCGGTTGCTCACCTGGGCGATTCTTCCGGGCAGATAGTACTCCGTCAGATAATACGGCGTTCCATCCGAACCATAACCATTCTTTACAAACCATGTCCATCTCCTGATTGGCGTTTTTTCTGTCACAGACTCCTCCTGCAGCATGTCCAGTATCTCTTGGGATGGCTGGTGTACACCATTCTGCAGGGTCCAGTCCTTGCCCTCAATTCCCCACAACATCAGATACTGTCCTTCCTCACTCGACAAAAACTCCATCAGGCGGATAGCATCCTGCACATTTTCGCAGTGATCGGTGACCGCTATCGCATCCCAGCCGATTGTATTCCGCCCGCCATAAGTTGTCTCCCTCTCATCGATTCCTTCCCCCAGAACTTTGTAACCCAGCATAACAGCGTCCTCCCCATAAGTGCTCTGCAGATACCGGTTCAGCTCTGCCAGATCCCAGTAGGCACAGACCGTCGCAAAGACTTTCCCGGACTTGACATTGTCCGCAAAAAGCTGTTCATTGCTGACCACCCACGATTTATCCAACAACCCTTCCCTGTACATACAGTTCAGGAAATTCATCATGTCAAGATATCTGGGGTGTCTGACAAGATGATACAATCTGTCATCATCCTCATAATACAGTTTCATCCCGTACATGCCGCGAAAACAGTTGTCATACTCAAATTTCAGATTCAGCGTAAAAGCGATCGAATCCTGTCCGTCAATCTGCGGATACCTCTCGCGGAAGAGCCGGAGCAGTTCCAAAAACTCCTCCTGTGTAAAAGGTTCATCGCTGTCAGCGCGCTCTTTCCCCACCAGACTGACCAGATAATCATAGCGAATCTGAAAAGCCGAGACCGCATTCCTGTCCTCCCCATACCAGTTGGAGAGATAGTAAAGAGACCCATCCGGCTCTTTCAGACGATTCAGCGTATCCCCATACATGGCCTTGACATTGCTTCCCTCACGATCTACATAGCTGCTGATATCCACCAGACATCCGCTCTCGCGATACCGCCCAATGTCCTCAAGATCAATCAGAATCATATCCGGATAATCCCTGTAAGCCAGCATCATGTCTACCTTTTCACCAGGGTTGTCTGTGGCATCAATCACTTCAATGTTCAAGCCAGTCTTTTCCATAATGGCTTTCGCAATCTCATCATCAAAGTCAACTTTTGCATTTTTATCAAAAATCCGCAGTGTTGACTGTTGCTCCTTACGATTTTCGGATTCGTCTGCCGCATTTTGCTGCTCTGTCTTTCCTCCACAACCGCCAAAACTGAACACGGTCATGCCAAGCAGTGCGATGCCGATTCCATATCGCCACCTTCTCATTCTCATCGATTCTTTTCCCCTCCCGCGAGCGTGTTTCACGCGCCATCAGCCGGCAGTTTAATCTGGACAATTGTTCCGAGGTCCGGCTGGCTTTCCAGGCTGACTCCATATCGCACCCCATACTGCAGCTTGATTCTGGCGTTCACATTGCGCAGCCCCATGCCGTCCTGAGCCTGCTCCATGCTCTCCTGCAGCTTCAATAACTCCTCAGTCTCTATCCCTCTGCCGTCATCACTGACAGTAAACACCATACAATCTCCCTGCGAGAACAACCGAATGCTGATATGAAAATTCTCCTCGTCATCATACCTGCCATGATGAATTGCATTCTCCACAACAGGCTGCAGAATCAGCTTGATGATTTCCTTGTCCAGCAGCGCGTCATCCAGCTCATAATCCACACAGATACTGTCTCCGAACCGGAACCGCTGCACTGCAAGATAGCTTTCCAGCAGATTGATCTCCTCCTGCACTTTGATTATCCGTTTCCCCTTGTTTAAAGAAATCCGGTAAAAATCAGCCAGACTCTGAATCGCTTTAAATGTATCGCCATCCCTGTTTCTCCGCGCAAGTGAGGAAATGGAGGACAGCGCATTGTATAGAAAATGCGGATTAATCTGTTCCTGCAGAAGATTCAGCTCAGAGTCCTTTCTCGCGATTTCTTTCTTATAAGAATCTTCAATCAGAATATCGAGCTTCTCCCCGAGCTGGTTGATTTCCATCGTCACCTGCCCCAGCTCGTCCGCACTTGGTACAGGAATCCTGTAGGTAAGATTTCCCGCCCCAATCTCTCTCGCTCCTGCAATAATGCGCTGGATGCTCTTCTGGAAATAGCTGCTGAAAAAATAGATCACTGTAAATGCAAGCACCGATGCCGCCAAAAATACAAAAAACACCTTGGAAGCCGAACGTCCGGCCTGTCTTTGCTGCACCCTGACATTTTCCAGGTTCGTCAGAATTCCGCAGTATTTTGTCTCCTGGGAGAGCTTTATCCAGTCACCTTCCTGCCCTGCAAGCTCCTCTTCCTCCCCGCCCACGACAAGCACATTCCCCTGCCGGTCGCACAGAAAACTGCTGCCTGTGCTTGTATTTTGAATAATACTGCCCAGCTCGCTGCTTTTGATATCCATCCTCAGAAAGATATCAATGCCGCCGCTCTCATACAGATTCATCCGGCGGATAAATGAGAGTCTCCCCTCGTCCAGCACAGCGGCCTGAAATTCCTCACCATTGCGGCCTGTATATCCGTACCAGTCATCGACATCCTCCTCTTCCAGATAATAGAAATATAATTTGTCCTCGGGGAGCGTGCTGTTCGTGGTGTAGAGCATCAATTGTTCGATCTCTGGATACAGAATTTTGATTCTGGAGAGCTGTGCCTGCACATAGTAATACAAATCCTCGAACCCTTTTTCCGAGTAATCTACTGTCAGGTAATTATACAACACATCATCTGTAAAGAGACTGTTCGACACATAGTACAATCTGCCGATCTTCTCATCGATCATCCTCACATCCCGCTCCAGCTTCTGTGTCAGCTGCGCATCCAGCTGTTCGATCAGAATATCCCTTGTGCTGTAGTAAGTATAGATTGTAATGATGAACATGGGAAGCAGGGCAAACACTGCATATGCCCACAAAAGCTTCTGTTTAATGCTCACTTTTACCTCTCGATCCATCGATACTCCCTTCCGCGGCATGACATACTTCTATTTTTATAGTTTACACCAAATAAGCCCGTTCTTTCAAGATACCATAATATGACAGACAGCACCTTTTTCCAGGCTCAGCCTGCAGTGCCCTGTGCTGCCCATATTGACCCCGTCTATGCAGATGTCCCCCTGCGTCTTTGCAAAGTGAAAATTCAGAGTTTCCGCAATGCCGGCTTCGACGATGACCTTCCTGATCTGATAGTTCTCTAATTCCATGGAAATCCGATGCCCGCCCTCAATCACCATACGGTCACAGGACGCGCTTTTCCACTCATCCGGGATTCCATATGCGAGATAAACTTCATCATTGGAGCGGTGCGCAAACATTTCACTCACAGCCGCAGCCATGATAAATCCGGCTTCCAGCGTAAATGTATCAGAGGGTTCTCCGGCATTGGTGTCCGCAACCCGCAGGACACCGCAGCGATTAGGGTCACCGTTTGCGCAGAAAGTGTTGCGGGAACGGAATACCTGACAGTACAGCTCCAACAGCATGGCCGCCATATTTCCCCTTCCGCAGCGGGAAGCCAAAATGGAGAGATAGGGGAACGACCATGAGGCATACTCTGTATAACCCTTGTCAATCACCGCATCCAGCGAGCGCTCCGCACAGTCGCTGTGCGTGTCTGTGCCCAGGGGAAATACAGGAAAAAGCTGGCAGAAATGCCTGTGGGACTCAAACAGCTCCTCTCCCGGAAACAGCGGATACCCCTTTTCACCTGTCGCAACAGGCACCAGCTTCCGGTCAAACACTTCGTAGACCGCACTGTCCCTTCCCAGGGCCTTTGCATACTTTTCCATATGGCCTAGAGCGTGTTTGAAAAATCATTCCTACCACCTGTACGCCCCACTTTGCGTGATATTTGCGCCAAATTCAGGTTACATAGCCCACTATGCGCCCTTCATTTGGCACAAATCTCCCACAAATTGTGACGCACATCTGGCAGAAAGCATTTTTCAAACACGCTCTAGCACATAATGAAGCGTGGATATGACAACTGTTGCATCATCGCGTATCAGCATGGAACCATCCCTGAATACTTCCGGCGAGTTGGTGAATGGAATGTGCAGGAAACCATCCTCCCCCTGGTATGCAATTCCCTGATACAGATGGATAACCTTCTCAAGAAAGGGAAAGATTGAGGAAGCCAGACGTTTCTCATCCCTGGAAAACTCATAATACCAGATAAAATCTGCTGCCACAAACAATTCCGGTCCCAGCAGACAATTCCAAAAGCACCATTCCCCGCCTGCGCCATAGCCTCCCGGAGCCATCATAATCGGACAGTGTATCGCATCCCGAATGCCAAATAGCTTATAAGCGCGCTCCGAAAGCCTGGGCATAATACTTGTGTAATAATCAATGTACGCCGCACCTAATTCTGTATGGTTATGTTTGTACACGGGCCAGTAGCATGCCTGCACGTTCATATCGTTGTGCAAATCTCCGCACCACGCCGGCATCCTTGCATCATTGTTCCAAATTCCCTGCAGCGTAACCGGGAGTACATTTGTCCGCTCATTGGAGTAGATCTTGTACATCTCCGCATCATAAGCCTGCTGCAGACGCTCATTTGGCATCGTGACATCCGACCTTGACCAATATTCCTCCCAGGACTTTTGATGCGCTTTCCGAAATTCCGCTTCCTTCTCCTGGTAACGGACAAGCAGTGTCCTGTTTTCTTCCATCAGCCGGTCTGCCCTCTCTGCAGCGTTGTCTGCGTCATCCACACACGCCTGCAGTGTGGCATACACCCCTTTTCCGCTTGGCAGGACGCTGAGCACTGCCATTCCATTTGCCGAATACGGCTGCAACACATGCGCCACACCGCCAGCCAGCCTCTTTTCATACTTCGGATACCCCCAGTCATCCAGAACCGAGAGATTTCCCCTTGTGGTGTCCCAGCCAGACGCATTGACCGCAGCCAATTCCCCATCCGTCTCCACCCGCAGCAGATTCACATTGGAATCCAGATAAATACGGCAGTCCACCCTGCTGCCGTCACGCAAAGTAAATGTGACTTCCGAAGATGCTGTCTGATAGTGCAGCTCCCCATAAAATCCAACGATCTCATCTTTCAGGACAAGAGACAGGCTTAAACCCGGCAGTCTGGTGCGATAATACTGTACACCCCTGACCTCATTTTGAAAGTAACTGCCGCCAAAGAATAACTCCGGTTTGTCTATAAAGTCCTGAAAGGTTCCCTTGGGCGCATCCTCCGCGGAATCCCGGTTTTCCCACAGCATCATGTGATCTACCGCAATGCAGACCTCATTCCCTTTCACATAGAGCAGCCCGCCCATACATCCATTTCCCCAGAACATACCTTCATTAAAGCGCCGGGGTATCCTGTCTAAGATTAATTTTTTATCTCTCATGTCATCTCTCCTCACTCAAACTCCAATCAGGAATGAATCCGCTTAATGCGAATCATACGGCTGTCAAAGTCGCCGCACATACCAGTCTCCAATCCAGCGTTCATCAACGTGCTGCCATGCAGACGTTCCTCCATGCCCTCCACCTGATACACCGCCTCAGGCTGCAAACCATCCGGGTATATTCTTGGTTCTGCGGCGTCATAGCAAAATCCCTGATGAAAGGCAAATATAACAATATCCTGCCCGTCCTCACTGACATACTCAACCGCGTGCAGCGGACTCTTCCTCAACGACGACAGCCTGTACTGCCTTCCGTACTGTACTGTCTGCCGCATTTCCTTATACTGCGCGATGTAGTCTGCAAACACCTCCAGGTCCTTCTCCTTGAAACGGCTGATATCCGCCCCGATTCCCAGCATTCCCATCATCGCGGAATGGAAGCGGTAGGAATACGGTCTTTCATACTTCTTGTCATCCCCCACAGAGGCATCCGTCACCCAGGCTGTCATAATGCGCGGGGCATAAAAATGCGAGAATCCCTCCTGTATGGACAGTCTGCTGTAAGCGTCCGTGTTGTCGCTTGGCCAGCACTGGTCTGCATAGCGCAAAATGCCCAGATCCACTCTGGAGCCGCCACCGGAACAGGTTTCAAATTCCACATGCGGAAAACGCCTCCTCAACTCCGCCCAGATCTCATACAATGTCTCTGCATGGCGATACCACAGCTCTTTATCCTTCCCTGTATCTCCTGCACTCACATCGGTCAATGTTTTGTTCATATCCCATTTCACAAAAGTGATATCCTGATTCTCACCCAGCAGCTTTGTCATGAAATCCAGAATAAACTGTTTCACCTCAGGCTTTGAGATATTTAACGTATACTGGTTTCTCGCCTGCATAGGTTCCCGATTCCCGAAACGATATACCCAGTCCGGATGCCTCCTGTACAGATCGCTGTCCGGATTGACAGATTCCGGCTCGACCCAGATTCCAAAGTCCATTCCCAGATGCCTGACGTATTCGATGAGCCCGGCAAGGCCATTGGGAAACTTTTCCTGATTCACATACCAGTCGCCCAGCCCGGCCCTGTCACTGTGCCGCTGCCCAAACCAGCCGTCATCAATGACGAACAGCTCCACTCCGATACTGGCTGCGCGCCTCGCAAGCTCTTTCTGACCATCCGCACAGACTGCAAAGCTTGTCGCCTCCCATGAGTTGTACAGCACACGCCCTGTTTTCCTCACGGGTAAAATGTGCCTGATTTCATAAGCGTGCAGTGTCCTGCTCATCGCGCCGTAGCCGCCGGCGGTAAAGCCCACTGTCATAACCGGTGTCCGGATGCTTTCGCCTTTCCGCAGCGTATATGAAAAATCAAAACTGCTGATGCCGCCAGTGATCCTGACATCCTGAAACGTAGTCCGCTCAAAAGTGATCTGCCAGTTTCCGCTGTAGCCCAGCAGACCAAACCAGACGTTACCTGACTTTTCATCCGCAGTCCCATTATCCAGCGCAAAAGCGGGATTGAAATGAGGCCCCGTATTGCCAGTGCGGGACTGTATCGTAAAGGCACCGCTGGTCAGCTCATGGTCATCGATATGGGACTCCCCTGCCCACTTGCCGCTCAGATAGCGGACGCGGTAATTCGCCTGTGGCGGAATCGATACTGCGGCGGACTTCAAATTCTCGATCACCGCTGTATCCCCTTCATTTGTAAGGCGCATGGAGCGCTCAATGATATCAAACGCCGGATACACCTCATAAATCAACTCGGCCGTCAGAGGCGTATCACTGTTCTGAAAGCGCAGCGTCAGGGTTTCCCTGTCCCCCTCTGTCTGAATCGTGTAATCCTGAAATCGCATATTCAGCTGTCTGGTGGAAGGATAACTGACTTTCAGACAGCTCTCCAGTACACTGTAACTATCCCAGAATCCATACTCTTCCCTGTTTCTGTCCAAATCCGGATCAAAGCTGCTGGGCTCCCGCTTCCTCACCAGATAGCCAAGCTCATCACCGTGCAGCTTCCCGCCCCAATAGACACTGACGGGTGTATCTCCTCCCGTAAAAACATAGGAGGAATTTTTCATTTCAATGACAAATAAATTGTTATGATACGTTATCATGCTTTTTGCTCCTTTCTCAGTCCTTCCAAACCCGATATCCATACAAATCAAATTTTTAAACACAGCGCGCTTACATCAATATGGAAATTTGCAATATGTAAATATCACATTTCTTCCTTCTCATAGAAATCCTTTCCGTTTTCAGCAATTGCATGGAACCGTTTCACTGCCCATTGAAAACTACCAGAATCAACAGTTTTTCTCTGTATATATTGAATTTCTGCGCTATCGCTGTTATAGTTAATATAAATTGTTTTTTTCCTGACGTAAATGGAATGAAACTAAACACATATGGAAAAATACTAGATATTTTGAGGTGCTAGAGAAATGGATAAACGAATTGCAGACTATGACGGACCACATTTGAACCATACAGACTTATATATCTATCAATGCGGAGCAGAAAGCTGTCCTGGCAGCCACTCTCACGGTCCCGCAGTCAGAGATCACTATTTGATTCACTATATACACAGCGGAAAGGGAATTTTCCAGACAGGCGATACCACCTACCACCTTAAAGCGGGAGATGGCTTCTTAATCTGTCCGGATATTGTCACCTTTTACCAGGCGGACGAAAACGATCCCTGGCGCTACTCCTGGGTTGGATTTCATGGTTTAAAGGCGGAATCCTATCTGTTGGAGGCTGGTCTGACGGCAGAATCCCCCATTTTCGAGTACGCAGAAGATGATTACATTGGAAACTGCTTTTATGAAATGGCTGAAGCATATTACCTGAAACGGGGCGGCAGTGTAAAACGCATGGCGTATCTGTATCTCTTTTTGTATAAGCTTATCGAGACGAATACAAAAGAACTCTTCTACAATTCCAGCGAGAGCCGGCATGATGCCTATATTAACGGCGCTTTACAGTTTATTGAAACGAATTATTCCAGAAACATCACAATTGATATGCTCTCCCGTTATGTGGGATTAAACAGGAGCTACCTAAACTCCATATTTAAAGCATCTCTGGGAAAAACACTCCAACAGTATCTGATGGAATTCCGCGTCAGGAAAGCATGTGAGCTGTTGGAAAACGACAATCTGCGCATCGGTGACATTGCGCACTCCGTAGGCTATTCTGACCAGCTGCTCTTTTCAAAAGTATTTAAGCGCATTCAGGGTGTCACCCCTTCGGAATACAAGAGGAGTATCCAACTTGCTCGTATCTGCAGCGTTCAGACTTCTGCAATGAGCATTGCAGTCCCCCCTAAATCTTCCTGATATATGAAAGAAGCGGTTGTACATGCAGCCGCTTCTTTCATATTGTTAATTCCATTCTACTCCGCAGCCTTCAGCGCAATCAGCTCCGTCAGATACGCTTTCTCTGCAAACGACTCCGTCCGAAGCGGCTCTCCCCACTTTCGCAGAAGTTCTTCGTAGGAATCGCTGGCACAGTCAGCTTTCTCAGGCTCACCGTAATACCAGAAGAACGTCCCCACATCCCGGTTCGTTCCTTTATACGTCCATGTTGTCCAGCTAATGCCATATTCATTGCAGATGCCCAGCCCAGCCATATTCTGGAACTCTCCCACATACGCTGCAACATCGTATTCCTTTGCTTTGACAGCCAGATCTGCCGCCCATGTCCGGAATCCCTCCTCATCGTCATACAGGTGGAGCTGGTACATCATGTTCGTCCAGCCCATCTGCGCCGGTTCCGGCAGATTGGACAGACGCCAGATTCCCTCTACTGTTATGACATGATTTTCGTCGACCGCACGGATCGCCTTGATCATCCTGTCGTACACAGCATTGCTGAGCTCCCATGATGTACTGTCCCATGGATCATAGCTGCCCGTTCCCTCATAACCGCCGTTATTCTGCGGCTCATTCATGATATCGTACGCCGCAACCGCTGCATTGTCACAATACCGCTTTGCAAGTGTCACCCACAGCGTTTCCATGGTCTGCTGACACTGCTCGTCCGTGTACAGCCGGTTCTCGCAGAGCGTTCCGCAGCAATGATCCATACTCTGTCCCCCGGGACATCCGTGCATATCCAAAATGACATACATGTCATATTTCTCTGCCATATTGATAATCCAGTCCAACCGCCTGATTCCCGGATTTTCGTCCAAATCTTCTGTGAGCCATGTCCCCTGTTCGTCTTTCATAAAATTGCGATACCAGAACGGAACACGCACGACATTGCATCCCATATTTGCAATATTTTTGATATCCGATTCTGTAATCCAATTGTCCTGATATGTATCCAGCAGCTTTTGTATTTCTTCATCTGAGAATCTGCTCTCCAGCAGTTCCAACGTGTCAAGGTTTGCCCATTCTCTGTCCTCTCCATTCACGGGACACATCCAGCTTTCCTGTATCAGCCAGCCGCCAAGGTTCACTCCCCGCAGTATGACCGTTTCTCCTTTTCTGTTTACAAGCTGCCCGTCACGCACCTGCAGGAAACGCTCATCCTGCTTTTCCACACCGCAGCTGCTCATCATCAACGCCGCAATCACCATAATCAATCCCACTATCCTGACAAATTTTATATTGATACACATCGCTCACTCCCAGCAGCAGGTCATGATCGAGTGCTTTTTGATTTCCATTTTGCCGCTGTTTTTTCCGTCCGCATTCAGTACAAATGCGACGTCTTTTCCCGAGCGGTTCAACAGTACCAGCACCTTGCTTCCGTCTTCATTTGCAAAGGCTGTCGTCTCGATATCTGGAGAATACTTGGAGACAAGGATTCGCTTTGCCCCCGGACGGATAAACCGGCTGAAATGACCAATATAATAATAAGACAACTTCACATTGATTGTATCTGTATCAACATCACACATAACCGGCGCGTCACAGAAATTTCCAACATGATTGGGACCGCCCTGTCTGTCCAGAATCAGATTCCAGTCGATAAATCCATTCATGCCGGCATTGAAGTCCCCGATCATATCGTGCGCGTACATCTCGGCATGGCGCACCTGGTTATCTGCCGCAAAGCGCGAGTACTCCACACAGCCTTCTGTAAAAATCAATTCTTTGTCGGGATATCTTCTGCGCACCTCTGCCAACGCCTCAAAATGGTCTCCTGTATACCAATGGAATGCGATGCCATCGATTATTTCCTGCGCATCCTCCACACCAAAGCTCTCCGCCGCACGCTCCAGAATAATCTCCTTATTGTGATCCCACACATTGATTTTTACATCATTATTCCCTGCATTGTCCAGTGCCGGTCTCAAATACCTGCAGGCAAACTCTGCCTCCTCCGCACCCGAGAAAATACAGGAATCCCAAGTCTGAACCGCCGCAGGCTCATTCTGAACCGTCAGCCTCTGAATTCGAATCCCTTCTTTTTCGTAGGCGCTCACATACCGCGCGATCATCTTCGCCCACATCGGATAGTATTCCTTCTTGAGCTTCCCTCCGTGGTTCATATCCCTGTTCGACTTCATAAACGCAGGGGGGCTCCACGGAGACGCCAAAAAGCTGATATGCTTATTTTTGTCCAGCGCAGCCCTGACCAGCGGAATGATGTATTTCCTGTCCCTGTCTATGGAAAAACCGTTTAATTCCATGTCCTGCGCATCTGTCACATAAGCATAATTCCCCAGCGCGAAATCACAGCTCTGGATATGCAGCCTGCAGAAGTTATAATTATTATTGCTGTTTCCAAAGTATAAGTCAAGAAGCTGCTGCTGTTTTTCCTGACTCATTCTCGAATAAGTATATGCAGCGGCCTCGGTAATCGCTCCGCCAATGCCCAATATCTTCTGATAGGAAACTTCCGGATATACATGCACCTGCTGCATCTCTCCGCTGCTGCCATTTGTAAAAGCAACTTCCGTTACCTGAAATTGAGAGTCCTTGTCTGACCTGTAACACTTCATTATAAAAACCTCCTTCTCTCTATCGAGCAGGAAATTCTTTTCCTACCCGCGCGCCGCCGATGCGCCACGCCAATGGCATGCTGCTGCACCGGTGTGTATAGCACAGGGAGAGTATAGATAACTCCCATACTCTCCCCTCCTGCACATTACTCGCCCAACTTCTCTCTGTTCGCACTCATTTTTTCATTATAAATCTTTACGATACCATCCCAGTTATTGGATTCCCTGAAAGTCACATGCTCAGCAAGAATTTTATCAAAATCCTCATCACTTCCAGAGCGGATCAGACTTGTCAGTGTCGTATTCCAATTGGTGTCGATGGCGCTCTTCGCCCTCGCCTCCGCAGAGCCTTGATCCGGGGAAATATTTTCAATGATAAACTGTGGTTTCAGTTTTCCCTCGCCCCACTGCTGCATCTGCTGTGTGGACTCTGTCACATCTGCACTGTAGGCATCATATTTGTCATTTCCAAAAACAATAAACTCGGAAAGCCTGTAAACCCTCTTAAACTTATCATTGTCCGTCTCCTTCATTTCCCTCACTTCGGGCATAAGCTCATAGAGACCGTCACTGTTGATTGTGTATGTCTCGCCCTCCACACCATATTTGCAGAGCAGTCCGCCGTAATCAGAGATCAGGTATGTAAAGATTTCAATTGCCTTGACCGGATCGGAGCAGTCCTTTGAGATATAGTTGATCATCCAGCCGGAAAGTCCTGCCTGGGAAAGTGTCGGCGCATTTCCAACCGTACTCTGCGGTCCGTCAATCGCAATGTACTCTGCATCCGGGTTCGCGCTTCTCCATACCTGCAGCGGACCTGAGCGCTGCGGTGTTCCGCCGATGAAGAGACATGCGTACTTTCCAGTCTTTACCTTATCCTCATGCGCGGTGCCGTCGTCTGAAAAATTGTCATCGCTGATCAATCCCTCGCGGTACGCTGCGCTCAATGTCTTGATCCATGCAAGATAATCCTCGTCCATATTCCTGTCATACCATGTCCCGTCTTCATTCTCGATCGGCACGCCGAGAAAATTCTGCAGATCTGCGCCGAGAGAACCTGTGCTGTCCGTCATGGAGTTGGAGCCAAACGGAATCAGATCAGGATATTTCTCTTTGATCTCGCGAAGCACGGAGAGAAACTGTTCCGGTGTTCCCATCTCGGGTTCTCCGAGCGCCTCATACACATCTTTTCTGATCGTGAAAGCTGTCGTCGCCTTCAACAGTCCGCTGTCATACACGTCCTGTCCGTTCGAGTAGTCCGGATAGCCATAGGTCTTTCCGTCCGCAAGCTTAAACCAGTTCAGGGAATCCTTAGACGCCACCTCATAGAAATACGGATCGTACTTATCCGCCAGATCATTCAGAGACCATGCCCAGTTTGCCGCGGACTGTGCCACGGAGGAGCTTGCGTCAAATACGGTGATAATGTCCGGCTTCTTGCCACCTGCAAAAAATGTGTTGAGTTTCGTGTCATCCCCTGTGATAAACTGCACATCCAGATTGAGATCTTCCTTAATTTTCTTTGTGACAGTATCATTGCCCCAGTCTGTGTTCCACCAGTCCGCATTGACATACCATGTGAGTTCTGTGGTTTCCGTCTTCTTGTCAAGCTGCCAAGCAGGTGTCGACGCGTCGAGTTCATACCGGTCTGCTGTAAGCTCGGGAAGCCCTCCGCCTTTTGAAGCGGAGTTTCCGCCGCCCCCGCCGTTTCCACTGCTTCCTCCGCAGCCAGTGAGCACGGTCGTCACAGCCGTCGCTGTCACCAGCATTGTTGCAAGATAACGCTTTGTTCTTTTTTTCATGATCGTTCCTTCCTTTCCAAAATTTTTATACTGATTACTTTTCACACTCATTCCTTGACTGCCCCGATCATCATACCCGACACAAAATGTTTCTGCAGAAGTGGATAGATGAGCAATATGGGCACAGTGGTCACTACGATCGTCGCAAGCTGTATCCCTCTCGAGGTCGTGGTGATCTCCACGCTTGTCGGATTCTGCATCGATGACATCTGCGACTGGACAATAATCTCATAGAGCTTCATCTGCAGGGGATAGAGTTTTTCGTTTAATATGTACATCTTTGCAGTCATAAAGTCGTTCCACTGCGATACGCCATGGAAAAGGGCGATTGTCGCAAGGGACGGTTTTGACAGCGGCAGTGCAATCGTGAGAAAGATACGCCAGTAGCCTGCACCGTCAATCTTAGCCGACTCTTCCAGAGACTGCGGCACTTGCCGGAAAAAGTTCATCAGGATAATCATGTCATAGTAACTAAAGAGCGCAGGAATAATATATACCGCAAAACTATCCAGCATTCCCAGCGACTTAATCAATAAATAGGTCGGAATCATACCGCCGGAGAAAAACATCGTGATAACACCCATCACGGTATACAGTTTTCTTCCCTTCAGATACTCCTTGCTCATGCCATAAGCTACCATCGCACAGAACAGCACATGACACACAACACCGATCACCGTTTTTAACACCGATATCAGAAACGCATTCCATATGCTGACATCTGAAAACACAGCCTTGTAATTTGCAGTGGAAAATTCCGCCGGCCAGAATACACTTTTTCCCGATGCGACCGCTGTAGCGCTGCTGAACGAGTTCACGACAACATTCCACAGGGGAAACACAATGATGCAGGTAATCAGGGTCAGCAATAGTTTGTTTACGATGTCAAAAACCTTGTCACCGCTCAGTCGAATACTCTTTTGTCTCATCGTCACACCTCCTATAATACTGACTGTTCATTCAGCTTGCTCGTCAGTTTATTCGCTATCACCAGCAATATCACTGATACAATGGAAACTCCTAACCCTGCAGCGGATGCGTATGAGAAATCCCCCTGCGCAATACCCATGCGGTACACATAAGAGTTGATGACCTCCGCGCGCGGCTGGTTCTGCGTATTCATGAGTACGAGTGTCTGGTCAAGATTGGATCCCAGAAGACCGCTCACGGTAAGGATAAAATTCAGACCGATGATTGTCTTGATCAGCGGCAGCGTGATACTCCAGACCTGTCTCACCCTGCCCGCGCCGTCGATCCTTGCCGCCTCATAATAAGTGGGATCGATGCCTGCCATGCTCGCAAGGTACAGGATTGTTCCCCATCCCATACTCTTCCACACATCTGACAGAGAGGCAATCCACCAATATTTATCTGCATCCAACAGGATATTTCTCCCCTCCGAGATCAGCCCCAAAGACTTTAATATGGAGTTGAACATACCGTTCGTGGACATCCAGCTGATTAACATACCACCCAGTACAATCCATGACAGAAAGTGCGGCATATAGGAAATCGTCTGCACTGTCTTCTTGAAGATGCCGTCTTTCACCTCATAGATCATCACCGCCAGTATAATTGGTGTGACAAATCCGAACAACAGTTTTAAGAAACTGATGCCCAGCGTGTTGTACACACTGTCCCAAAAATACTTGTCAGTCAGAATGATCTTAAAGTTTTCCATTCCCACCCATTTCGCTGTATCCAGGGTATCCACCACCGTGTAGTTCTGAAACGCAATTTTCAATCCATAGATTGGAATGTAATTGAAAACAATCATGAACACAATTCCCGGCAGTACCATCAGCTGTAAAGGCATCTGCTTCACAAATTCCCTGATCCACAATCTCATGCGCACACCAACTGGTTCCTTGTTTTTCTGCTTCATTTCCCTTCCTCCCATTCTCATAAGTTTTGCATCAGCCCAATTCTATCCCTTGACATTTCTTAACAGTTCTTTAGAGGGCTCCTGCCTGATGAATCCATCTTATCATTGCACCGTGGCTCCTACAAGCGCGTATCTTGTCTTGCGATAGGTCAATATTGCTTTTTTAACAATTTTAACGTATACTTATAGAAAAAGGAGGGGCAGACCATGAGATCAGACAACAAATCTTTCATGCATGAAAATGATCGGATTACGGACGGATTTGATATTTTTTTCTGGGTTTTTAACGACTCGAGCAGTTTTGTCGCGGCGCACTGGCACAGAGCCATCGAGATGATGTATATCATGGAAGGAGAAGTCACTGTAACGATCAATACGCAGGAGACAATATTGCTTCCCGGCGACATCTATCTGATTGATTCCTCCGTGATACACTCAACCAAATCAATCCATGGAAATCACGCCGTTTTAATACAGCTTCCATATACTATGCTCACAAAATATATCCCCGATATCGACAATCTGAGCTTCGCCTTTGACTGTCATACTGGAAATCCTATTGTCCATACCAAAATTTTGAAGCTCATTGAAGTGATCAAGGAGATGCAGATTCTCTTTGAAGTCAATCCGAAAGGGGGGATTTTGCGTTTTAACAGTCTGGTCTTTGAGCTGCTCTACCAGCTGTACCACAACTTCTCTATCCCCATACCCGACACAGACCTGAGAAAAGACCAAAAACACTTTGACAGAATGAAGCTGGTCATGGACTATATGAACAACAATTATAACCGCCCCCTGTCCCTCGATGAAATATCGAATGTGGCCTGTTTCCAGAAAGAATATTTCTGCCACTTTTTTAAAAAGAACATGGGAAAGACCTGTCTCGAATACCTCAACGAGATCAGACTTTCCCATGTGTATAAAGATTTGATATCCACCGATCTTCCACTAAAAACAATCCTGGAAAATAACGGTTTTACAAACTATAAGCTGTTCCGCCAGCTCTTTTACGAGAACTTCCACACGACACCCGGCGAGTACAGGAAGACGCACAGCATCTAAACCTGGTCTGTCCTGCCGCATGGCTTGAATTCCATGTAATCAATCTCCATGCCCGGTTTCGGGAACTGCAGTGTGATACAATAGCTGCCCTTTTCGAGCTCCACGCGCAGAATCTTCTGCTGCATCCATCGCCCTTCTGTGCCGTTTGTCTGGAATGTGGCGAGTTCCTTGTCATTCAAAATGGTTTTGCACACAGTCTGCGCCCGGTCGGTCTGCGGGGACATCAGCCGCACGATCACATCGTAAATTCCTGCTTCCCTGATGTCAAACTGTCTCTTTGCCGGCCCAGAAGTGTTCCACAGGATCCTGCCGCTGCCGTCCATATCATTTGCAGTCTGTGCATCTGCGGCCAATGCCTGGATAAAGGGAATCTTAACAACACCATTTCCCTCCCGGCCAAAGGCGGGCGTACTGATCAGAAAACGGCATATATTTCCGGCGCATCTCTGCAACTCGCCCACTGTGAGCCTTCCTGTGGAAAGCGCCTCAACCGAGTCATCGCCAAGCGCGTTGATTTCCGCTCCGTTATTGTTGACAACCATATAGACATCATTCTGCGCCCTGACCATATCTGCAGTGCGCTGTCTTGAGCCCTCTCCGCCTTCCACAACGTCATTGATGTTCGCCCACCAGTCTGTCATGACAATCCCGTCAAAGCCCCACTCTTCCCGCAGGATCGTTGTGGTCAAATCATAACTTGATGCCGTCCAGTAACCGTTTACAGGGTTGTACGAGGTCATCACCGACCGGGCATTGCCTTCCTTCACAGCAATCTCAAATGCCTTTAAATATATCTCGCGCAGCGCCCTCTGGGAAACCACGGCGTTGACAATGTGTCTCCCCGTCTCCTGTGAGTTGCAGGCAAAATGCTTGATTGTGGCGTGCACACCCTTTGAGCCGATTCCGCGCACGACCGCCGCCGCCATTTTGCCTGTCAGGAACGGGTCCTCCGAAAAATACTCAAAATTCCTGCCATTTAAAGGATGTCTGTGAATGTTAATCCCCGGTCCCAAAAGGGTATCGACCTGATTCTGCACCATTTCCCCGCCGATATAGGCAAACAATTCCTCCGCAAGCGCCTCGTCCCACGTACACGCAATCAGTGTGCCAATCGGAACCTGTGTGGCATAAGAACCATTGTCCATGCGGATTCCCGACGGTCCGTCCGCGCAGCATCCCACTGGTATGCCAAATCCCAGCAGATTGTCCGACACGCCGCCAAATGCCGCAGCCGTCCCCGGCGTCACCTTGATGCTGCACATCCCTTCTCCCCTCACAATCGCTGCCAGATCCTCGGGTGAGAGCTGGGCGATGAACGCCTCCATCGTACAGTTTCCTTCTGCCACATCTTTCAAAAGCAATCCTTTGCTGCCTGTGTACGGAATCGTCTCCGGAAGGTTCGACAAAATCCGTTCCCTGAGATTCTCTGTCCTTGTCGGAACAGCTTCATATCCCAGTGTCACTGTGCCGTCTTCGCCATAGGCAGTGCGCATCCGCTCAAAAGCCTCTGCAGGTGCCAGTGCCTCCCTGCATTCCTCAATTAACTGCGCTGTTTCTATCTGCCAGCCTAACGCCCCATTTACTAGTACTTCCACAGTGTCTCTCACGTTCGCTCCCACATGAAAATGATACTCCCCTGCCTCCAGAACATACGAATTTTTGAATCCGCTGACACCACTGTCATCAAAGGACGCAATCCTGCATACAGGAATTTCTATCTGAATCTCTTCCTCCTCAAGACAGCCCAGATTTCGCGTCTTGGCAAACCCGATCAGCTCCCTTGCCGGTCTTCCCATTCCATTTGCGGGTTTCTCCACATACACCTGAACGATTTCACGCCCACTGTATGTTGTTCCTGTATTCTTGACTTTGCATGAAAATACCAGTCTTGTATCCGCGCCGTTTCCGCTCACTTTCATAGCACAGTCATAAATGTCAAATTCCGTGTAGGATAGCCCATACCCAAACGGATAAAGTACAGTATCCTTCGCAAATGTCTCAAAATACCGATAGCCGACATAGATGTCTTCCTGATAGACATTTTTGATACTTCCGCCATGATTTTTGTCAGAGGGATAGTCTGTGATCTTCCTTGCTATGGTGTCTGTGAGTTTTCCCTGAAATGCTTCCTTTCCGGCGAGCACATCGGCAATGCCGTTTCCACCTTCCATGCCGCCCTGCCATGCATAGACCACTGCCTTGATATGCGGACTGTACTCCACAAATCCCATATCTATAATATTGGAGACATTCAGTATCACGATCACTTTTTCAAAACCTTCACATACCTGACGAAGCATCTCTTCCTCAGCTTTTGTCAGAAAATAACTCCCCTCAGCCGCCGCGTTGTCCTTGTCCTCCCCGGCGGTCCTTCCGATCACGACGATCGCCTTGTTGGAAGTTTCTGCGGCTCTGGATACAAGCACTTTGTCGACGGGCATCTCCTGCTGGCACCACGGCTCGCACGCCCAGCCGCCTCCGCCGTTGTCAAAAGGATTTTTCGCGATCCACTGCGCATAGCAGTCCGCGAGCTCCTCGTTCACTGCGATCTGGTCGCCGCGAAGTCCTTCTATGAGATTCGTTGTGTACGGCACATTCACCGCACCGCCTGAACCGGTTCCGCTTCTGTAATACTCGATCTGACACCTTCCGAATACCGCAATCTGGTCTTTCTCTGTCAGCGGAAGAACCGCATCTTCATTTTTCAGAAGAACAGCTCCCTGCGCAGCCGCCTTTCTGCACAGCTTTGATATCTGCTGCCCTGTAATCTGTTTTTCTCTGCTTTCCATGTTCTGTTACCCTCCGTTTTGTATTTCGGAACTGAGCAC
>CAMWXA010000008.1 GCA_947178035.1 uncultured Lachnospiraceae bacterium
TGGGACATTTTCCGGCGCCATGGGGAAATGAGATCATGGCTGGCTGGCGTGAGGCCGTGATGGCGCTCTTTTTCTGCCTGATCATGCTGTGTTCCCTGAAGGGTGGACAGAATCATATAGAGGCGGAAATCGAGGATACGAAGATTAATCTCTACTATATTATGATCAATCTGCTGTTGAGCTCGCTGCTTGCGCTGATCTACACAAATGACCTTTTTACGGCATATGTTTTTGTGGAGATTAATACGATCAGCGCCTGCGGACTGATTATGATCACACAGAGCGGGCGGACGATTGAGGCAGCAACACGCTATATGATAATGGCATCGCTCGGCTCTGGTCTGTTGTTGATGGGATTATGCATTTTGTATGATATTACAGGACATCTGCTGATGAGCAATATCAAGGACAGCATCGCATATGTCTATGCACAGGGGACCTACAATATTCCGCTGATCGCCTCGATTGGAATGGTGGTTGTCGGTCTTGCCATCAAGAGTGCGCTCTATCCGTTTCACACATGGCTTCCAGATGCATATGGCTACTCGACCGTGTCAAGTGCGGCAATCCTTTCAAGTCTCGTGTCGAAGGGCTATATTTTTTTGCTGATTAAGATCTTTTTCCGCGTAGTTGGCTTTGATATTATTGTGGATTCAAAGATTGTCAATATTTTGTTTGCGTTTGGGCTGTTGGGAATGATCATGGGGTCGATCAATGCGATTTTGGAAAACGATATCCGGCGCATGATTGCCTTCTCTTCCGTGGCACAGATTGGATATATCTACATGGGGCTTGGCCTTGGGTCGACGATGGGAATTGTGGCGAGTATTTTTCACATTTTGTCACATGCCTCAACAAAATCACTTCTGTTTGTTGCCGGTGTGGGTCTTACAGACGCGTCGGGAGGAAGTAAAAAGTTTGATGATCTGACGGGCAGCGGCTACCGCAATCTGGCAGCAGGTGTTGCGTTCACGATCGGAGCGTGCTCTATGGTCGGAATTCCGCTGTTTTCTGGTTTTATCAGCAAAATACAGTTTGCGGAGGCAGCAGTGCAGAACAGCCTGGCAAAGATGCTGCCGACACTGATCTGTTTGGCGATCAGCACCGTGCTGAATGCGATTTATTTCATGAAAACGGTGATTCGAATTTATACACCGTCAGGCAGAAAGTCATTCAAAGAGCAGGCCAAAGAGGCATCAGAGACCAATTCGAAACAGCATTTCGTCTATAATATTGCGCTGCTGTGTATGATTATACTAAACGTGATGCTTGGCTGCTGTTCACAGCCGATTGTGAACTGGATTACAAGTGGCCTGGCGATGTTTGGATAAGATGGGAATGGAGGATTTGCATAATGAATGATATGATTTTAGTCTCAATCATCCTGCCCATTATTATAGGAGGTATCCTGATTTTTCTGCCGGATAAGATCTTTGCAGACAGGTCAAGTCTTCTGAAAATGACAGGAGTGTCATTTGCTGTGAGCGCTCTTGCGGCAGTGTATGTAATCAGTGGTGCCGCGGGAAATACGCTGACTCTCTTCCGGCTGGTGAGTGAGGTACCCGTGTATTTTGCGATTGATAATCTCGGCAGGATTTTTGCTGGCACTGTGGTTTTTGTGTTTTTGCTGGCAGGATTTTTTTCTTTTGTCTATATGTCGCACGAGAAAAATGAGAAGCGGTACTATGGCTTTTATCTGATAACGTTTGGCGTTTTGATGGGGCTGTGCTTTTCTGGAAATCTTGTAACAATGTATTTGTTTTATGAGTTTATGACACTTGTGTCAATGCCGCTTGTCATCCACTCCGGAACAAAAGAGGCTGTCATGGCAGCACTAAAATATTTGTTTTACTCGTTTGCAGGTGCGTACATGGCCCTGTTTGGAATCTATTTCCTGTACCAGTATGCGGCTGCCTTTGAAAATCCCGGCGCTGCGCTTGGTGGGACTTATTATGAGACAGTGCGTATGATGGAATTTGTGCCTGGCGGTTTCCTGGACAGGGCGGCGCTTATCCAGTCAGGAAATGTGGGATTCTGTCTTGTGGCGGTATTTTTGATGATTGTAGGTTTTGGTGTGAAGGCAGGCTGTTTTCCATTTCACGCGTGGCTGCCGACAGCGCATCCTGTTGCGCCGGCACCAGCCTCGGCATTTTTGTCTGGCATTATTGTGAAAGGCGGCGTTCTTGCGATTATCAGGACAGTGTATTATTGTGTCGGTGCGGATTTCCTGCGGGGGACATGGGTTCAGACAGCGTGGGCAATTCTTGCAATTGTGACGCTTCTGATGGGTTCTTCACTTGCGTTTAAAGAAAAAATAATGAAAAAAAGACTGGCATACTCAACGGTGTCCAACTTGTCCTACATTCTGTTAGGGCTATCGATGCTGAATGCGGCAGCATTTACAGGAAGCCTGCTGCATGTGGTATTTCACGCGATTATTAAGAGTGCACTGTTCTTGTCGGCAGGTGCATTGATTTTCACAACTGGCAGAACAAAGGCGAATGACTTTATGGGACTTGGAAAAAAGATGCCAGTACTTTTCTGGTGTTATACGATTGTCTCGCTTGGATTGATCGGTATTCCTCCCACGAGCGGCATTATCAGCAAGTGGTATCTTGCAGTGGGATGCCTTGAGAGCGGTCTTGGGGCACTGTCCTGGGCTGGACCTGCCGCACTTCTGATATCGGCACTTCTGACGGCAGGTTATCTGCTTCCGATTAGTGTCCGCGGGTTTTTGATGGAACCCGACTATGACGCAGTGCGCAATGATTACAGGGAACCACAACTGCTGATGCTCGTACCGATTGTGATATTGGCCGCAGCTGCATTCCTGCTTGGTTTCTATCCGACGCCTCTGATTCGGCTGATTGATAGCATTGCGGGCGGGTTATTTTAGGAAAGGGGAGGAGAAATCATATGGTTTTCGGTTTGATACTTGCTGTGATACTGCTTCCTTTTGTGGGCGGCATGCTGCTGCAGATTTTTAAGTTTAAAAGCGGGAGACAAAAGCAGTGCTACATTTTTGGATATGTGCTGATCACTACACTGCTCACCTATGTGCTGCTGGCACAGGGGCCAACAGAGCTGATCCAGGTGATTAATTTTGCGGGGGCGAAGCTCGATCTGTCTTTTAAGGTAGACGGCATGAGCATGGTGTTTGGCGGACTTGTCGCTACACTGTGGCCGCTTGCTACGCTGTATTCTTTTCCGTATATGGAACATGAACAGAACGGGCGCATTCATGAAAATATGTTTTATCTGTTCTACACAGCGACTTACGGTGTGACGCTTGGTGTTGCGCTGTCAGGAAATATGCTGACGCTGTATTGTTTTTATGAACTTCTGACACTGGTGACAGTTCCACTTGTGATGCATACATTCACCAGAGAGGCAGTGCTTGCAAGCCGGAAGTACTTTTATTACTCGCTTGGCGGCGCGGCGTTTGCCTTTATCGGTCTGATCTTTCTGGTCGTGTACGGTGACAGTCTTGCCTTCACGTATGGGGGTGTGCTGAACTTATCGCAAGTGGGTGATAAGAAGGATTTGCTGTTGTTTATATATGTGCTGGCGTTTTTTGGCTTTGGTGTCAAGGCTGCGATATGTCCGTTCAACGCGTGGCTTCCGCAGGCGGGCGTGGCGCCGACACCTGTCACAGCGCTTTTACATGCAGTCGCAGTTGTGAAATCGGGTGCGTTTGCAATCATGCGCCTGACATATTATAGTTTTGGGACTGATTTTTTACAGGGGACGTGGGCACAGTATCTGCTTTTGTGCATTGTCATCTTCACGATTGTTTACGGGTGCAGCATGGCTGTGAGGGAGACCCACATCAAACGGCGGCTTGCGTTCTCGACAATATCTAATTTGTCGTATATTTTGTTTGGCGTGCTGATCATGACACCACTCGGCCTGGCCGGGGCGCTGTGCCACATGGTTTTTCATGGCGTGATGAAGATTTGCTCTTTCTTCTGTGCCGGCGCGATCATCACGCAGGCGCATGCTAATTATGTCTATGAGATTGACGGCATGGCGAAGCGGATGCCAAAGATCTTTGCGGTTTTTACAATCTCTTCGCTTGCACTGATGGGTGTGCCGGGGATGTGCGGTTTTGTGTCAAAATGGCATCTTGCGAGAGCTGCTTTTGCGAGTGACAATATTCTGGCAGCTGTGGGTGTCGGTGCCCTTTTGGTGTCGGCGCTTCTGACAGCGATTTACATGCTCAGCATTGTGATCAGAGCCTATTTTCCTGGGACTGATTTTGACGATGGAAAGCTGCCGGAGGGGATTCATGATCCGGATTGGCGTATGCTTCTGCCGCTGTTCTTGTTTGTGGCAGCGATGATAGTGATTGGTGTGAACAGTGTGCCGCTGGTAAAATTCTTTACTTTTGTGGCGAATGGATGGATATAGAAAGGGGAGATGAGAGATGAGGAATACTTTGTGGATTGTGCTCTTTCCCTTTGTAGTGTGTGCTGTATTTTGTATTGTGTCGCGGGCGAAAACGAAGGACAAAAGAAAGGCGTGTGCGCTGGTGATGATTTTGGCCGGTGCAGTTGAGCTGGCGGCAGCACTGAATCTGATTGTCTGTGACTTAAGCGGTTTTTCACTTGGCAGTACGTTCTCTGATGTGGGCGGTCTCGGGCTCCATTTCATGTATTCGGGATTTCGCGGCATCTTTGGTATGCTGACTGCATTTGCATGGTTTGTGACATCACTGTTTTCGTACGAATATATGAAAAATGACATGAATGTCATAAGATATGATATTTTTAATCTGCTGACACTCGGCGCGACAATGGGCATTTTCTATGCTGCGGATTTGTTTACACTGTTCTTTTTCTTTGAGATCATGTCCTTTACCTCGTTTGTGTGGGTGGCACACAGGCAGACGCGGGAGGCTCTGTATGCAGCAGGGACATACCTGGGCATTGCGATTGCGGGCGGTATGGCAATCCTGATGGGACTCTTTATCGTGTATGGCCGGCTTGGAACGCTCTCATTTGACAGGATGTATGAAAATGCGATGGTGATGATAAGCAGCGGCAGTAAAGCCGATATTAGATGGCTGTTTGTGGCGGCCGGCTGTATGTTTGTGGGTTTTGGCGCGAAGGCGGGCGCTTTTCCGGTGCATGTATGGCTGCCAGAGTCCTACACGGAGGCACCGGCGCCGGCGACAGCGCTTTTGTCAGCGATTTTGAGCAAGACAGGTGTTTTTGGCATTCTGCTGGTGACGCTCGATGTGCTTCCGATGCAGGGCAGCTGGGGTGTGTTTCTCCTGATAGTTGGCATTATCACAATGGTGCTTGGCGGGATCAGGGGTGTGATGAGCAGTAATTTTAAGACGACGCTTGCGTATTCGTCCATGTCACAGATTGGTTTTGTACTGACCGGTGTGGGGATGCAGTCACTGCTTACAGAGTATCTGATGGGCATAATTGGTGCCGGACAGGCGGAGGAACTGCTCGTGACAGCCGATGCGAGGTATGTCGACAGTGAGGCAATAGCAGAGATTACGAGAGTGTTTGGCATGGCAGTCAATGGAACATGCCTCCATATGCTGAACCATTTGCTGGTGAAGCTTGTCCTGTTTATGGTGGCTGGCGTAATCTTTAAGCATGTGGGAAGCTATGAGCTGAATCAGGTGCGCGGTTTTGGCCGTAAAAAACCCTTTTTGCTGGTTGTGTTTTTGCTGGCAGCGGCCGGTGTAGGCGGGATTCCGCTTCTGAATGGGTATGTGAGTAAGACGCTGCTGCATGAGAGCATTGCTGAATATGGAAAGTGGCTGGAACTTATGGAGTATCTTTCTGCACAATCTCTACTGCCAGCTGTATCGGCGAGCGCTGCAATGATAAAACTGGTTGAAACGCTGTTTCTGTTTTCGGGCGGACTGACAGTCGCTTATATGACAAAGCTCTTTGTGGTGCTTTTTGTGGAGAAAAATAGTGATAAGAAGACGCAGGAGAGGTATCAGACAAAGAAAGATTATGCCTCCATGCTGACTAAAACTGCAATTGCGCTCTGTGCACTGCCGATTCCGTTTATCGGCACACTGCCCAATCATGTGGCGAAGCCGGTTGCAGAATACGGACTGATGCGATTTGGGCTGAGTGATCTGCTGCAGCATCAACAGGAGAATATTCACTATTATTCACTGGAAAACTTGTCGGGAGCGCTGATTTCCATAACAGTCGGCGTGGTGGTATATTTTGTAGTGGTTCGGCTGATGATGCTGAGGGGGATTTCTCCGCATAAAAAGACAGGCGGTTACCATGATATCTTTCCGAGGTGGATCAATTTGGAGAGATATGTGTATCGGGCAGTGTTATACACAGCAGTGCCGTTTGTGCTGGGGATTATTTCAAGAATTTTGGACAGTGTTGTGGATATCGTTGTCATTCTTCTCAGAAGAACCGTATACAGAGACCGGGCGCTCCCGTATGAGCTTCCAGAAGGAAACCGCGTGACGCACCGCATCGGATACACCATGGAACGCGTGCGGCTGCTTTACTATGCAGTGATGCGAAAAGAGGGCTATAAGCCGAAGCATTATGAGCATAAACTTGCATTGAGGGGAACGGATTTCTTTGAGAATTTCCGAATTATTGAGCGCAGCCTGTCGTTTGGACTATTTATGTTCTGCGTGGGGTTAGGGCTTACGATGATTTATTTGTTAGTGGTGAATTAAAGTGTTTAAAATGAGCAGGGTCTGCCCTGCTCATTTTTGTTAAGAAATGACATCTGCTATTCAATTCCGTAGGCTTTGCCATCGTTGGTTCCTGTTACTTTTCACACCCACACCAAAGTAGCGGGAATCATGCGCCAAAATGCGAAAAGCATTCGCTTTTTCCCTTTAGCATTTTGTGTGTAAAATTTGTTATAATTCACACCTCAATAATTTATAAGATGATAAAAACTGGCATAGGTGTGAATTGTAACTGGTTCCTTATATAAAAGGCCAAAATTTTACAAATGTATTGACATATATAGATTATCGATATATAATTGAAAATGTGATATATAGATAATCTATATATTGATAATCTGGCTGTAGTGAGACAGTTATTGGCCGCCAGATTTCTATAACTCAATATGGTAAGGAAAATAAAAAATGAGAAAGGAATGGTTCTATTATGGCAATTGATAAGTCATTGATTTCGGGAAGCACTTCAATGTTAATTCTGCGTCTACTGGAGGACAAGGACATGTATGGTTACGAGATGATCGAGACGCTCGAGGAGAAGTCAAAGAATGTATTTACATTGAAGGCAGGGACGCTTTACCCGCTGCTGCATTCCCTCGAGGAGAAGCATTTTCTGACTTCGTATGAGAGTGAGGTGAATGGAAAGATACGTAAGTATTACAGCATTACCAAAGGCGGGAAAAAATACCTGAAATCGAAAAAGGAAGAGTGGCAGGAGTATCAGACAGCCGTCGTAAATGTGCTTGGCATGGCATAAGACACAGTATCAATTTAAGACAGATGTGAGGCCGATTGACTACGAGAGGCTGCATCTAAATAAGGAGAGATGATAATGGAAGAATTTATAAAGACTTTGACGGAACAGATACGCTGTGCTAAGGCGCGGGGAGGTGTAGCGCGCGAGCTGTCGAATCACATTATCGATCAGACAGAAGCGTATGAGCAGTCAGGAATGGAGCACGGCGAGGCTGTCGCCAAGGCCGTGCGCGAGATGGGCGATCCGGTGGAAATTGGTGTATCGATGGATAGAATACACCGCCCGCAGATTGACTGGAAAATGATTCTGCTTATTTTTGCATTGAGTATTGCAGGGCTGTTTTGCATGATGCCCATATATGGCGTTGAGAGAGTGATATTCCGCCAGGGGCTGTTTATGCTCGCGGGATTTGCGGTGACTGCGGTGGTCTATTTCATTGATTATAGCATCATTGGGCGGCTTGGTGCAGTGGTATACATTGTTATGACAATATTTCTTGCGATTGGGAGAAATCGTATGCTGGTCATAAATGGAAGGATACCAGCGATGTCGATACTAGTGTATCTGTATGTCCCTGTCTTTGCAGGGATTCTGTATCAGCTGCGCATGAAAGGATATAGAGCCGTGCTCATAGGACTTGGGGTGATTGGCGTTACGTGTCTGGCTGCTGCATACTTCTCAGCGACGCTATGGGTTATCGCGAGTATCGGATTGACCATGCTCATTATGTTGTTTGCTGCGATCAGAAAAGGGATGTTTGGTAAAAAGAAAAAACGTATGACGATGATTTATGCTGTGGCGGTCATTCTGCCAATCGCCGCGTTGGTCTGGCGTATTGGTACCAGCTGGAGATGGGAATCCTTCCGGGTGATGCGTCTGAAAGCGTTTTTTTTCCGGGATCAGTATGGGGACGGCGCGGGATACATTTATAATGTAATTGATGATATCCTGAGAACTGCAAAATTTGTAGGAACTGGAAGTTCGAGTTATGGAGAACAACTAACTTTGTCAATGACTATGGATAGCGGACTGGTGCCGCTGATCAGTATTTACCTTTATGGTATGATTGTCGGAATCCTGCTTCTGATTCTGCTGGCAGTGTTTGTTTTTCGTGCAGTAAAAATTGTGTACAGACAAAAAAACCAGCTCGGTTTTCTGGTATCTATGGCGTGCATGATGGTCATTTTTTTTAACTGTCTGGAAGGGATTTTGGTCAATGTTGGGCTGTTTCCTTCTACAACAACCTTAATTCCGTTTCTGGTGTATGGGGGCAGCGCGACGCTGATGTATGCAGTGCTGATAGGATTGCTGCTCGGTGTGCATCGGTATGAAAAAGTGTACACCGAGGAAACATATACTTATCAGCCCGGATGGAGAGTAAATATAAAGATTGAGAAACCATAGTGAGAGGAACCGGAAAGGGAAGACGTTTTCTGCGTATGAAAAGATTTTTATACGCATGGGAATGGTGTGATGGAACTTGAACCTGGCAATCAGAACAAAAAAACACTGGACAATTTTTCAAAAGTCCAGTGTTTTTAAGGCTTTCAGCTAATCGTTGCGACTGGATTCGAACCAGCGGCCTCTGCGTCCCGAACGCAGCGCTCTACCAAACTGAGCCACGCAACGAAGTAATCTATTTCAAACAGTTACGTATCTATTATAATAGATTTCTCAAAAAAATCAAGTGCTTTTTCCTTTTTATTTCAAATATTTTATTTTATACCAATGTTATGACTGGACGCACCACGAAATCAGAGTCCCTTGCGAGCCGCAGATAGTGCATTAGGACAGTACAAAAAGTTAAGATTGATGTTTGATTACTTCAATAACGCTTGTCATATGGTACTTAATCAGAAAAATTTGGTTTGAATACATTGGAAATGCATACTTTGCTTTTTGGAGCAACGGATAAAACCATTTCTCTGTCTCTTTGATATATGCAACTATTTTTTCTTTGGAAAATCCCACTGACATACTGGAAATGTTGTTACAGCGATCCAACAGTTTGACCATAGTGGCAACGGCATTTTGTGAAATTCGTGCATAATATTGTTCGTCGTCATTGTTGGTTTTGGTCAATAAGGAAACGGCAATTCTTGTCTCTTCATTGACTGGCAGTTCATCGACGGAAACGCCGCAATCCTCGCACACATCATGAAGCAGAGCGGTAGAGATCAGATTGTCATCATCCAGCCCTAAAGCGAGCGCGTGACAGGATATTAAAAGAGGGTGATAAATATAAGGAACCTGGTCTTTTCCCTTGCGGATCTGCCCTTTATGGAGCTCGCGCGCATAAGGCAGAACCTTGGAGGTCTGATACAGTTTTTTTACGCTGGCATAGGTTTTGATGTAAGTGTACATTCTTCCCTCGTCAAATAATCTGTCAGAAAGAGAACCCTGAAAATCAAGAAATACGTTCTCAGCCGCTGCCCCTGTTAACAGCCAGTCAGTAGATACTTGATACAAAGAAGCAATTTCCACCAATTTATCAATATCTGGTGAGGTCTCTCCGCGCTCCCATAGGCTGACGGCTTGAAAAGAAACATTTAATTTCTCTGCGACTTCCCGCTGTGTCATATTCTGCTGTTTTCTTGCAGCTGTTAAACGTTGTGAAAGTTCCATAGCTGTTATTCCTCCTGTGTAGCATCATGATTAAAGTATATATCATCTCAAAACAAAAATACAGCAAAAAGAGCTTGAAAGATGCAAATGAAAATTCAAGAGCTGCTTGACAATATTTCCTTAAGCTTTTTTACTGCGCCGGGGAATTTTTCCACAGGGACTTCGCAGCAGGAAAGCGCAATATGTGCATAACCTTCATTTTTTTTGCCAGTCTTGTGGATAGGGAACACCAAAATCCCATTTGCGGCAGCCTGTTCACACAGCGAATCGCTGGTCAGGGAGCATTTTATTTTCAGATGCACCAGGAAAACGGACTCCCCCATATAAACCTGCGCCTGTGTACCAAAGGCTTCTTCCAGCAGTGAGGACAATGTTTTTGCCTTGCTGGAATACAAGCGTTTGAGCTTGCGGATCTGACTGTCGAGGTGGCCGTCGCGCAGAAACTGACACAGGGCAAGCTGCTCCGACTTGGAGGCGGTCTGGTTGTAGAGTGCTTTTTTTTGTTCATACAGCGGCAGGAGCGAGTCGGGCAGGATCATGAAGCTCAGGCGGATCGATGGCAGCAAAAGTTTAGAAAAAGTGCTCAGATAGACCACATTCTCACCGCCGGCAAGCCCCTGCAGACAGGGAATCGGCTTGCTGAAATACCGAAATTCATTGTCATAATCATCTTCTATAATCAGTCGGTCATGCACCGCACATTCTTTCAGAAGCGCAAGGCGTTTTTCTACGCTCATGACATCGCCAAGCGAAGTCATGTGGGACGGTGTCATATAGAGCACGCTTGCATTCTCCTTCTCTTTTTCCAAATCAAATCCATAGTCTTCGAAGATAACCATACCCTGCGCAAAGCGCGTGTCGCGGAAACACACGGTTTTGCGTTCTTTGATCAGAGGGCACAGGATATTCAGAAGTGTCTGCGAACCGGCACCGATCACAATGTTTTCCGGCCGGCAGACGGCATTTCTTTTGCTGACAACATAGCGGCAGATGACCTCGCGCAGTTCGTACTCGCCCTGCGGCTCCCCGTAGGTCAGCATGCGCCCATCCTGCCGCAGTGTGCTCTTGATATAGCGCCGCCACAGGTTAAAGTCAAAACTGTCTGCGTCCACATTGTTTGACGTAAAGTTATACAAAATCTTTTTTTCCGGCGCTGCGGCGGATTTGTAGTCAGGAGCTTTGGGGGCAGCAGTGACGGTTCTGTCTGTGACATAGTATCCGCTCTGCGGCCGGGAGATGATGTAGCCGTCAGCGGCAAGGCACAGGTAGGCAGTCTCGATGGTGGTGCGGCTCAAACCCAGCTGAACTGCGCACCGGCGGATTGAGGGCATCTTCGTCCCGGGCATCAGACGGCCGGTAGCGATTAAGTCTTTATAGTAGTCATAAACCTGTAGATATCGCGTGGTTTGTGTCGAATTGAAATCAAGATTCATGGTTGTCCAGCCCCCTTCTTTATGATATGATAAATATTACCATGACAGTGTAGGCGATGCAAGACAGAATGTACGATTCATGCATTTATGCAGTAAGGTGGTTACTGTTCACAGGCCCGGAATGCGCTGGACTGCGCATTCCGTGAAAAAACGTACAGCCTGAAAGCAAAAATCCATTTGCGTACGAACGAAGTTCGTATTGCAATTTTTGCATGGATTTTTGCCTGTTACTGGAACGGAGTGAACAGTAACGTAAGGTGCTGTAGGAAAATAAGGAACTGTTCCTAAGTCAGGATCTGGAAAAGGAGTTTGCGTGAAAAGAGAGCCCGCCGAAGCGGGAGAATGGAAGTTTGTAAGAGGGCATTGAAAAAATATAACGGGAATATTGACAATATTTCTTTGCGGCTGGACTGTAGATGATTTTTACAGAAGAAAGAGAGGTAGAAATTGATTCAGGTTAAATATGAGAACGGAAAGTTTCTCGCGAAAGGGACGTTTTCGGTAGGGATTGCTGGCGTGTATGAAAATAAGGATTTTGATGGAGATGACATCACAATTGACATTGAACTTGATGAACTCCTTGCAGATCTGCGGAAAGAAAAGCCCTATTCATATGAACCGCTGGTTCCGTATCTGAAGGACAAGGGAGAGGACGGCGCCGCGATTGCAAAGGGTTTGGAGGATTATTATAATCATAAAGAAGAAGATATTAAGAAAAATATAAAACAGATTAATGATTGTATCCTCTATCACATTTTTGATAGTCTTGAAGGGTGTGGGTTTCCGTTTTGGGAAATTGAGGAGGCAGTAGTTCCCGGCTGGTTTGACGATGGCGAGGAGGAAATCTATCCTTCGGGGGAAGAATGTATTTATTATTGGGGGAAAGCCTTTCGTGACCAGCCAAACAATGGAACGGTTGAGAAGCCAGATGTGGAGGGCAGACTGCGCAAACAGTATCCGATGTTCAATTTCGACGCTTTATATGAGTCCATGATACCCGGAGGGATTAGTCTGGATGGGGGCTTTATACGTTTTCAGTTTTCGGATGGGTGGGACTGGTGCATGATCGAATGTGGGTATCTCGTATTTGATGAAAACTTTGTTCCATTTGACTGGCATAACCATTAGAAATAGAAAAATATTTTTTATAGAAATCATTTATGAAGGGGGAAATCTTTTATGAAAAGCTTGCTAAAGTACATAAAAGACTACAAAAAAGAAAGCATTCTGGCACCGCTGTTCAAGATGCTCGAGGCGTCCTTCGAGCTGATGGTGCCGCTTGTCATGGCGTCGATCATCGACCGCGGAATCGCGCAGAATGACACTGCGCAGATTGTCAGGATGGGGCTGGTTCTCGTGCTCCTCGCGGCCGTGGGACTCATCAGCTCAGTGACGGCGCAGTATTTCAGCGCAAAAGCGGCAGTCGGATTTGCCACAAAACTGCGGACAGCGCTGTTTGGACACATTCAAAGCCTGTCCTACACGGAACTTGACACAATCGGAACGAGCACGCTGATCACGCGCATGACAAGCGACGTGAACCAGCTGCAGAACGGTGTCAACCTGACATTGCGTCTGCTGCTGCGCTCGCCGTTTATCGTGTTCGGTGCGATGATTATGGCGTTTACTGTCGACGTGAAAGCCGCGCTCATTTTCGTGGTGGCAATTCCGCTGCTCTCTATCGTTGTGTTTGGCATTATGATTGCGAGTATCCCGCTCTATAAGAAGGTACAGACGGCGCTGGACAAGATTCTGGGCAGAACCCGTGAAAACCTTGCGGGTGCGCGTGTGATCCGCGCCTTCTGCAACGAGGAGTCGGAGACCGTCTGCTTTGAGCAGGAGAATGAGCTGCTGCTCAACACACAGGTCTTTGTGGGAAAGATTTCGGCGGCGATGAATCCGGTGACGTATATCATTATCAATATCGCGCTCGTCGTGCTTCTGTGGACGGGGGCGGTCCGCGTGGACAACGGCATTATCACACAGGGAGCGGTGGTCGCGCTGGTAAATTATATGTCGCAGATTTTGGTGGAGCTGGTCAAGATGGCCAATCTGATCATACAGCTCACAAAAGCGCTCGCGAGTGCAAAGCGCGTCGAATCAGTGTTTGGAATCTCTTCCAGTATGCCAGACGGCAGCGTTACAGATGTCAGTACATCGGAGGAAGCCATCTGCTTTGACCATGTCTGCCTCACCTACAGCGGAGGCGGTGATGAGTCCCTGACAGACATTCATTTTACGGTGAAAAAAGGGGAGACAGTCGGCATCATCGGCGGTACTGGCTCCGGCAAGACTTCTGTCGTGAATCTGATTCCGCGCTTTTATGATGCGACGAAAGGTACAGTGCGGGTGAACGGCAGGGATATCAGGGAGTATGAGATCGAGACACTCCGGAATGCAATCGGTGTCGTACCGCAGAAGGCCGTTTTGTTCAAAGGGACAATCCGGGAAAATCTCATGTGGGGAAATGAAAATGCGTCCAGTGAAGATATCGAAGAGGCACTGCGCATCTCGCAGGCAAAGGAGTTTGTCGACACAAAAGACGGCAGACTTGACTTTATGATCGCACAGGGCGGCAAGAACCTCTCCGGCGGTCAGAAGCAGAGACTTACCATCGCGCGCGCTATCGTGAGAAAGCCGCAGATTTTGATTCTCGATGATAGCGCGTCAGCGCTTGACTTTGCGACGGACGCAAAACTGCGGGCCGCAGTCAAAGGCATGGAAAATGACATGACTGTCATCATTGTGTCGCAGCGCGCATCATCAATCCAATACGCGGATAAGATAGTCGTGATGGACGACGGCGCGGTTGCCGGAATCGGCACACACGAGGAATTGCTTGCAGACAATCAGATTTATCAGGAAATTTACTATTCCCAATTCCCGGATAAAAAGACAAAGGCTGCGAATTAAACAGAGGTTTCCCGGAGGCTTTAATTATGAAAGATAAAAAGATAGTAACAGATCATAAATCAAATAAAGATATCTTGAAGAAAGTGCTGGACCACATTGGAAAATATAAAATATTTCTCGTTCTTTCCATTGTACTTGCGGCAATTTCGGTAATACTTACTTTATATATCCCGATTCTGACAGGTCGGGCAGTGGACTGCATTCTTGGTCCCGGGGCGGTAGATTTTGACGGAATCTGGGTAATACTAAAGGAGATGGCAGTCATCATTGTCATCACGGCTGTGGTGCAGTGGCTTATGAATACCTGCAACAACAAGATTGCCTATCAGGTGGTGCGTGACGTGCGCGACGAGGCGTTTAAAAAACTGCAGGTTCTTCCCCTCAAATATATCGACGGACATTCACACGGCGACATTGTCAGCCGTATTATAGCGGATGTAGACCAGTTTTCCGACGGTCTGCTGCTGGGATTTACACAGCTCTTTACGGGCGTGGTGACAATTATCGGAACGTTGATCTTCATGTTTTCCATCAATGTGTCCACCACGGTTGTCGTCGTGATTCTGACACCGCTGTCATTTTTTATCGCGGGTTTTATCGCAAAGCGGACATTCAGCATGTCAAAGCTACAGTCGGAGACGAGAGGCGAGCAGACCGCACTGATTGACGAGATGATCGGAAACGAGAAGGTCGTGAAGGCGTTTAACCACGAGCCGCAGGTGATGGAGCAGTTTGAGGAAATCAACGGCAGGCTGGAAAAGGCGAGCGTGAAGGCGATTTTCTTTTCCTCACTGACCAATCCCTGCACGCGGTTTGTCAACAGTCTTGTCTATGCAGGCGTGGGAATCCTCGGTGCCTTTCTCGCCATCAGGGGGCGTATCAGCGTCGGACAGCTCACCAGCTTCCTGAGCTATGCAAACCAGTACACAAAGCCCTTCAATGAGATTTCCGGCGTGGTGACGGAGCTCCAGACCGCGCTTGCGTGTGCGGGCAGGGTTTTTGAGTTTATCGAGGAGGAACCACAGATACCGGATGCGGAGAATGCGGCAGTCCTGTCAGCGCCAAAGGGCAATATCACGATGCAGAATGTAAGCTTCTCGTACAGCCCGGAGCAGAAGCTGATACAGGATTTTAACCTTGAAGTGAAGTCCGGACAGCGTGTGGCAATCGTGGGACCGACCGGATGCGGAAAAACAACTGTCATAAATTTGCTGATGCGGTTCTATGATGTTAATAGTGGAAGGATTCAGATTGACGGCGTGGACATCAGGAATATGACGCGGAAGAGCCTGCGGGGCAGTTTTGGAATGGTGCTGCAGGAGACATGGCTGCACGCGGGCACAATCCGGGAAAATATCGTGATGGGAAAGCCGGACGCGACGGACGAGGAAGTTGTCGCCGCCGCAAAGGCCGCACACGCGCACAGCTTTATCAAGCGTCTGCCGATGGGATATGACACAGTCATCACAGAGGATGGCGGAAGTCTCTCGCAGGGGCAGAAACAGCTTCTGTGTATCACGCGCGTGATGCTCTGTCTGCCGCCGATGCTGATACTCGACGAGGCGACTTCCTCGATTGACACGCGCACGGAAATCAAGATTTCCCAGGCGTTTCACACGATGATGAAGGGGAGAACAAGCTTTATCGTGGCGCACAGGCTCTCGACAATCCGCGAGGCGGACATTATTCTTGTCATGAAAGATGGAAATATCATTGAGCAGGGCAGTCATGAGACACTCTTGAATAAGGAAAACGGATTTTACGCGCAGTTATATAATAGTCAGTTTGAAATGGCAGAGTAGGGAACTGCTCAAAAATGTGATGGCAATTTATGAACAGTTCCTCAGAAGTGCTGCTTGAAGCGGCTTATCAGTAGTGCGGAATAGGAGATATAAAACATGATAAATAATTTTCTTGATGTATCAGAGTATGCGATTTTAGGCTTTTTGGGTGTGGCTTTTGCGTACCTGCTGACGAGTCTTTTGCTGGCGGTCGGAATGAACAAACTCCCAAGGGATCATGGGCGGGAGTTTGCGCATGACGGCGGTCTTTCTGCGGGAAAACCGCGCGGTGCCGGTTTTGTCTTTATCCTTGTATTTGTATTGTCTGTAATTATATTTGGAAATATGGACAGGGAAATAACCATCTATCTGATTTTGACAGTGGCGGCCATGATGACAGGTTATCTCGATGACTGTGCGAAGGTGTCCTGGGGGGAACTGCGCAAAGGGCTTCTTGACCTTGTGATTGCTATTATGGCAGCAGTGACAATGGTGAATTTCAATGGAAGCGATGTGACTATCGCACTCACAGGACAGACGATAACATTTCATCCTGTATTGTACGGTGTGCTGGCGGTGATTCTCGTATGGGGATCCATCAATGTGACAAACTGCGCGGATGGAGTAGACGGTCTTTCCGGTACTTTGACGAGTATTACTCTGTTTACAATCTATCTGGTTATGGTCAGGGCGGACACAGCACCAGAATATTCCTACACGATTCTGCTTCTGATTGCGTGTATCCTGGGCTACCTGTGGTTCAATGCGACACCGAGCCGCCTTTTGATGGGGGATGCCGGGTCCCGTGCGATGGGGTTTTTTATCGCAATCTCCATCATGAAGACGGGGAGACCGTTTCTGTATTTTCTGGTGGCGTTTGTGCTGATGCTCGACGGTGGAATCGGACTCTTGAAAGTGTCTCTTCTGCGTTTCCTGCATATCAGGATACTCACCAAAGTGCGCACGCCGCTTCACGACCATGTGCGCAAAAATATGGGCTGGTCCAACGCACAGACAGTATTTAAGTTTGCCATCATACAGATTCTGATATCGACGGCGGTTTTGTGGCTGACGGAAGTGTGAAGAGATTTTCTAAGCGGCCAAAAGACGCCCGCTAAGAAAATCTAAAGCTTCACACCGAAGAACGCAAGTGCAGCGTTCTTCACGGATTGATTGTGCCGCTGATGGCGGTATGGGAGGTAAGAATGAAAGAAATACAAACAGAGAGACTTCTGATCGTTCCATTTGACCTGAACTATTTGAATGACTATTATCTTGGATTTGACGCGGAAATCACACAGTATCAGTACCCGGACCCGTTCGAAAGCAAGGAGGCGGCGGGGAAACTTCTGCAGGAATTTATCGATGAGATGAATCAGTATAAAATGCTTTTCCTTGCCATACTGGATAAAAAAGGCGAATTTGCCGGTGGTCTGGAGGTACACGGACTTGCGGAAGAATATCCTGAACTGGGAGTCTGGTTGAAAAAAGACTTTCAGGGAAAAGGGTATGCGTACGAAGCGCTGTATCACATTATACAGCATTTGAATCAGACGGCTCAGAAAAAATGGTATGTTTATGAGGCAGATATCCGCAACAAATCCAGCATTGGACTTGTTGCGAAGTTTGCGTATCAGAAAGAAGGAATCGATGAATTTACGACAGAATCAGGAAAAGAGCTAAAGCTGCAGAGATACCTGATTAACATAAAAGAATAAATGCTCTGCGTTATATCCGCGTACTCCACTGCGAGCAGTCCCATATATCGGTGGCGAGCCCGTCGTAAAATTCAGGTTCGTGGCATACCATGAGGATGCTGCCCCTGTACGCTGTCAGAGCGCGTTTTAACTCTGATTTGGCGTCGACATCGAGATGGTTTGTCGGCTCGTCCAGCAGCAGAATATTCGTCGGCTTGTTGATAAGCTTGCACAGTCTGACTTTTGCCTGCTCGCCGCCGCTCAGTACCTTCACCTTGCTCTCGATGTGTTTGGTCGTGAGACCGCACTTCGCGAGGGCAGAGCGCACTTCGTACTGTGTCATCGAGGGAAATTCGTTCCATAGTTCCTCGATGCAGGTCGTGGTGACGGACTGGTCCATCTCCTGCTCAAAGTATCCAATCTCCAGATAATCCCCAAGCTCCACACCGCCGTTTAGAGGGCGGATCAGACCTAAGATACTTTTTAGGAGCGTTGTCTTGCCGATGCCGTTCGCGCCTGTGAGGACGATTTTCTGTCCGCGCTCCATCGCGATGTCAAGTGGCTTTGACAGCGCTTCATCGTAGCCGATGACAAGGCTTTTGGCCGTGAAGATGTACCTTCCGCTCGTCCTCGCCTCCTGAAAGCGGAATTCTGGTTTGGGCTTTTCGGCGGCAAGTTCGATCACGTCCATCTTGTCCAGCTTTTTCTGGCGCGACATCGCCATGTTCCGGGTGGCGACGCGCGCCTTATTTCTGGCAACAAAATCTTTCAAGTCTGCAATTTCTTTTTGCTGCTTATTGTAGGCCGCTTCAAGCTGTGCCTTTTTCATGGCGTAGACTTCCTGAAATTTATCGTAATCCCCGACATAGCGTGTCAGCTCCGCATTGTCCATGTGATAGATGATGTTGATGACACTGTTCAGAAAAGGAATGTCGTGCGAGATTAATATAAATGCGTTCTCATATTCCTGCAGATAGCGCTTCAGCCATTCAATGTGGTTGGCGTCGAGATAGTTTGTGGGCTCGTCCAACAGCAGAATGTCCGGCTTTTCCAGCAGGAGTTTTCCGAGTAAGATTTTCGTCCGCTGTCCGCCGCTCAGGTCGGTGACATCTGTGTCAAGTCCGACTTCCATGATGCCGAGAGCCCTTGCAACTTCCTCGACCTTGGCGTCAATCATGTAAAAGTCGTGCTGGTCAAGGAGTTCCTGTATCGTGCCGAGCTCCTCCATGTAAGCCTCCAGCTCCACCTCGGAAGCCTCGCCCATCTTGTCGCAGATCTCATTCATGCGGCGCTCCATCCCGTATAGGAAATCAAATGCGGAGGAGAGCACATCTCTCACTGACATTCCCTTTTCGAGAACCGTGTGCTGGTCAAGATATCCCACACGCACATTTTTTGACCACTCGACCTTGCCCTCATCCGGCATCAGTTTGCCGGTAATAATGTTCATAAAAGTGGATTTTCCCTCACCGTTGGCACCCACCAGACCAATATGTTCTCCCTTTAGGAGACGAAAGGACACGTCTGTAAAAATCGTCCTGTCGCCAAATCCGTGGGAGAGGTTTTCAACGTTTAAAATACTCATTGTCAGGAACCTTTCTTATCTCATATTTTTCATATTCATATTCTTAATCCGAATCGTTCTTGTTAATATAATGCTTATTTCTACTTTGTCAAAACTGATCCAGCTCTGTTATCTTGCAGCAAAATTCCTAATCTGGACAAGTTAGAAGCAAAATTTTACCATTTTGCGCAAGATTTCATTGTTAAGGAATTGTCAAGAAATAACTTGTTAATTTCACGCCGTATAAATGTTCAGCTGCAAAGAAGATAATCGCAGGCGTAGGAGGCAAAGGCATAAAGGGCAATGCCTTACGTCAAGATTATCTGATGACGCAGATGAACATTTAGCCATGTCAGCCTCTGACAAGTCAAATTGATGAATTATTTCTTGACAGTTCCTAAGTCCCTAATCAATAGGCGCGACTATTGGTACTTTGCTTGCAATCTGTCATTCACTTGATAGTTCTCCCATGAAATAAGCAATATAACATGAAAGTTTATTTCAAGCAGTATTCACGATGTTCAATAGAAATAGTTCATCATCACAATTGCGAATATTTACAGTATATATAAAATGTAGTTTTTGTGCAACCAGAATTTTTTTATGAGCTGATTGACAAAGTGACAGACTGGAATTCTGGTAAGACGCTTTTTCCCTTTATTAGAGACTTAGCAAATCAACGAAACGAAACTTCTCATGCTGGAGTCTCCATTCCTTATCTATTTTAAACAATATGCGCTTTTTACAAATCTCCATTCTCGAAAGCTACTTTTACCTGTTCCAAATCATCATATTTGGCAACGATCACCTTCATTATTTCTTCGTCTGGCTGCCATAAATCTGGAATCATTATCGGTTTACATCCTGCCCTATATGCAGATAATAAGCCATTCTTAGAATCCTCTAAGGCATAGCATTTTTGGGGTTCTACACTTATCAACTCACATGCTTTCAAATAAATATCCGGTGCGGGTTTTGAATTTTCAATCATATCACCACATACAATATCGAGAAAATAGTCTTTTATACCCGCATCTTTTAAATGTTTTTCCACTTCCCAGCGGGGAGAAGATGATGCAACTGCCATTTTGCACTGTCTGCTTTTTAGAAAGTCAAGCAAAATATACAATCCATGCTTTACCGGAACCGTATTCTCATCATAATATTTTTTCAGAAACTCCTTTGTATATTTTCTTAATTCCTCTTGATTATACCTGTCACCAAATTCTTCTTTCCATACATTATAAGAAGCCGCGATATTCGTACCCAATGTCTTATATACCATAAATCCTGCTTTTCCTATGCCGATTTTGTCTCCTGCGTAATCCCATGCCTTTATAAAAACTTTTTCGGTGTCAAACATGAGTCCATCCATATCGAAAATAATATTCATGCATCTTCTTCTCTATTTTAATCAAATTGATATACCATTTTCATCATTGAGTTTTCTGATCTTTTTTTGGCTTCTTCTCGACAGTATTAAGGCGTTCTATGACTTCCATCAGCTGGTGCTATAATCCACGTTCATAATTGCCACCCAAAAAGAGCCACCTCCCAACATGATTTCTAAGTATAGAAAGTATAACAGATCTGCTGGGAAAAAGCTAGCAGCTATATCATTGATACCCTTGAATCCGATAAGTTGTTTTTAAGAGCGAAAAGTATAGAGTTGGATGATGAGCAACATTATCGGTTGGAAAAATTGGCTGTATATGGAAAATTAAATAGTAAGGTATGCAAAAAGAGAAGAACTTGAATCTGTAAATAAAATCCGCAAACAGGTCAATGAGGTTCATGTTAAGGGACGCCCGGATATATTTCGTGAGGATGGATGGCAGTTCATAGAGCCATTTGTATATACAAGATTCGACGAGGAAAACAGCGGGGTTATTGTTGCCGCCAGTGAGGATGAAATAGTTGGATTTGTTGTGGTTCAGTATATAGTGAGACCGGAATCTCCCTTTAATAAGGAGCGGGAATATTTCCATATAGAGGAGCTTGGGGTAAATAAAAATCATAGGCAAAAAGGCATTGCTACTGCCATGATTGATTTTGTCAAAGAAGATGCAAAAAAACGCGGTTTTAAACGAATAGAACTTGATATGTGGGAATTTAATGACGGTGCATTGGCATTTTATGAAAGTGTAGGCTTAAAGACTTTCAGAAGATACATGGAAAGTTATGTGGAAACAAAAGAGGCGGACAAAACATGAATGTAATTATACTTGGTTCCAGAGGATGTGTCAGCACACCAAGGGCATCGATATATATTGCAGCTTTAAGACCGGGAATCTCCCGGTCTTTCAACTGATTATGACAGATGCGTTCAGGACTGCGCGACGGGCACTTTGAGTACCTGCCCGATCATCAGCAAATCGCTGGTCAGACCGTTCAGGCTCATCAGCGCCTGCACAGTCGTATTGTATTGGTTGGCGATGCGCCAGAGGGAGTCGCCGGCCTTGACGGTGTACTCTATGTAGGACGGCGGTTCTGACACAGGGATTGTCAGCACCTGTCCGATACGGATGAGATCTCCGGTAAGATTGTTCTGTTTTTGGATGGCTTCCACAGTGGTACCGTATTTTCGGGCAATGAGCCACAGACTGTCTCCAGCTTTCACCACATACTGGATCGTGTCTGGAGTTGGGGAGGGAGACGGTACATTCTGGTCCGCTCCGAGATACACGTCGTACAATGCCTGCCAGGTCAGGGGACCTACAATGCCGTCGGGATTGAGCTGCATAATCCGCTGGAATGTGATGACGGACTGCTGCGTTCCACTTCCAAAGATACCGTCCTGCGCGGGAGCCGGAATGCCTGGATAATATTCTGCAGCCACATTGAGGAGATACTGCAGCGTGATCACGTCCTGCCCACGGGAGCCTTGCCGCAGCATGGAGGATGGAGGAACCGTTCCAATGCCAAGGGAGCTTCCCTCGCTGTCCAGCTCTGACAGTCTGGCGACAGCAGTGTAAATCTGCGAAATCTTGTACCAGGTAGATTTTCCCACAATACCGTCAGGGGTCAGATTAAAGACATTTTGGAATTTTACGACTGCAGCTTGTGTACTTTCCTGGAACTGTCCGTCAGGGTCAGTGATGACTGGAATTGCCGGATAGTTTTTGCGGATGCGCGACAGCCAGGTCTGGATCGTCTGTACATCAAGTCCGGTACTGCCTATTTTGAGGGAAGAACCGGGATAGGAGGAAAGGATTCCGGTTTTAATGTCGGTTTGCGCGATTTCAATATCCTTTGGATAATAGGAGCGGAGGATATCGAGCGGGGCGAGTCCCTGTTGTGCCAGGGTGACAGTTCCCCACTGGGACAGCCCTGAGCAGGTGGCGGTGGTGCCATTGCAGAAAGAAGTAAAGTAGGGCGCAAGCTGCCCCTGCCGGCGGACATACTCGTCAAAAATATTGTCCACAATTTTGCTGATGGAGTCATAGATTGGCCTGCCATATACAAAGTACTGGTCGTAGGCGGGACTGTTTGTAATGTCAAATCCGTAGCTGCGGCTGCGATACCACTCCGTGTAAATCCGGTTCAGCGCAAAGGTGATAATTGCATAAATATTGGCAGTCAGGGCGGATTCCGGCCATGTCGGATAGATCTCGCTGCTCGCCACGTTTTTGACATAGTCGGGAAAAGATACCTGTACATTGGCAGCGGAAGCGCTGGGAGGTCCCAGATGTACTGTGATGGGGTCAGGGATGACAACCTGACGCAGAACATAGGGTGAACCAGACGGACCTTCCTGGGTACGCGGACCTGCCAGAGAGACGGCGGGAGCGCCCACATAGATTTCCGCCTGTATAGGGGTTCGCTGCCTTTCCAGCATGGGGATGACTGAGATGGGCAGAACGGCCCGCTCCCCATCGTAAATAGGAATGTCTGAGACATAGAGCGAATTGAACCCTGAAGCGCGTGCTAGTACGCTGTAGTTTGTGTAAGGAATGCCTGAATAGTAGGGGGAGAGGGAAAAACTTTTATCCAGAGTCTCCAGTGGGACTGTCCGTGTCTCCCCGTTTTCATCTGTGGTCAGCTCATAGACACTTGCGCCCTGTGCGTCCATAATCCGGATGGATGCGCCGCTCAAGGGAAGTGCGTCGTGGGCGGTTCGTGCCTGTATTGTCAGATAACCGATAGCCATATGGTTTGATTGCTCCAGTTTTTTTTATTTTATGATAAAATATGGCGGAGGTTACAGCCGGGAGCAGGTTAATTTGTGCTAAAATCAGAAGGGACACAGACAGTAACGGGAGCAGATTAAATTGTGCTAAAATCAGAAGGGATGCAGACAGTAACGGGAGCAGATTAAATTGTGCTAAAATCAGAAGGGATGCAAACAGTAACCGGGAGCAGGGGACAATTTCTGAAAGCAGGTTGCAATTTGCCTCCATTTTCGCTATACTTGTGTGAAAACGAGAGGGGAATGCATATGAAAAACATCCAATTGCTTTTGTTTGACCTGGACGGAACACTGCTTCGCAGCGATAAGACCATCTCAGACAGGACGCTTGCAGCACTGCAGGATTGCAGGAAAAAGGGCATCCTGATCGGGGTGTCCACTTCAAGGGGGGAGCAGAACGCGCTGTCCTTTATCGAGGAGCTGCAGCCGGACGTGTTGATTGTAAGCGGCGGTGCGCTGGTGAAATACCACGGCGAATACATTTACAAGGCAGCGTTTTCAGCGGAAGAGACAAGGCAGATGATTGCAGCGGCGAGAAGTGTATGCGGTGCGGAGTGCGAGATTACGATTGATACGACAGACGCGCATTACTGGAATTACAAGATTGACCCCAAGAAGCAGGATCAGAGCTGGGGAGACAGTATTTATACAGATTTTAAGGATTTCGCGGAAAGCAGCCTCAAAATGTGCGTGGAAATCTTTGACGATGCGCAGGCAGCACAGCTGCAGGAATTGCTGAAAGCGTGTGACTGTATCCGTTTCTCGGACGGTTACTGGTACAAATTTACAAGAAAGGCAGTCACAAAAGAGCGGGCGATTATGGAGGCCTGCGCCGCAAGCGGAATAAAACCGGCAGAGATTGCAGCCTTTGGCGACGACTATGCCGATATCGGAATGCTGGAGCTGTGTGGAATGGGGATTGCGATGGGCAATGCCATTGATGCAGTCAGGGAAAAGGCGGATCTTGTTATCGGCAGCAATGATGAGGACGGTATCGCTGCCTTCCTCGAATCTTTTATTTTATAAGCTGTTGTGTGGATTCCATCATAGTTGACCTTTTTTTATAATGAACTGTAAGTTTTGAAAAAATATCTTGACATATTAGTTAGACTGTGCTAACCTATTAATTGTAAGTAATATAAAACAGAAGTTTGACAAGACAAACATTCCTTTCTATCACTTATATCACACAGCCAATTAGTCAAAAAGAGCCTCTATTGTGTCAGCATATATGCTATCATAGAGGCTCTTCTTGCGCGGACTCAGATAATTATCGTAAACGGTGGATAGCATGTACCTAGAGCGTGTTTGAAAAATCATTCCTACCATCTGCATAACGACGCGTACGCGT
>CAMWXA010000009.1 GCA_947178035.1 uncultured Lachnospiraceae bacterium
TGGTATTGCAGTGTGTATGGCTGTCACTACAGCAGTGACAGCGCATCCGACAATGCAGCTAAGGGCACAGGAATCAGAACAGGCAACTCAGGGGACGGTGACAGAAACTTATTCAAATGAGAGACTGGATAATGGTTACACGAAAGTTAGTGCAGGTTACACGCTTGCCGCCTACACGGGTGACCCCATTCTTTACGGAATAAGCACTGTATACCAGTCAGGAGATGCCAGTCTGACAACAGAGTACGGATATTCGTCAGATGCAGGAGCAGAGGCGTTGTCCATACCGGAGAAAGGGAAGGTGGATCTGGAAATCGATGTGCCGCAGTCAGCAGTCTATTATATGAGTTTTGACTATCTGGCAAACAGTGAGTCCATTCTTCCAGTAGAAGCAGGAATCATGATTAACGGTGAATATCCGTTTTATGAGATGCGTCAGCAGAAGCTGGAGAGCCAGTGGACAGCGAAACCGGATAAGGTGTACGACAGCTATGGAAATGAAGTGGTCAGCATGCCGGATAAAGTCTATGACTGGCAGAACAAATATGTGCAGGATTCTACATACCGCTATTCGCAGCCGCTTGGCATTGAGCTGCAGCAAGGCAAAAACACAGTTACCATAGAACTGAATGAGGGAACTTTGGTTCTGGGTATGGTTTATCTGACAGCAAAGCCGCAGGTGGCGGAATACACAGGAAGCGAAGTGGCCGCAGGCGATGGTTTTATTGAGATACAGGCTGAGGACTTCTTATACAGAAATGATTCGGCAATCCACGCAACCTGCGAGTACGACCCGGACTTGTATCCCTATCAGGCCGGGAATAGAGTGATGAATACAATTGACGCGACTTCTTTCAGCGAGGGCGGTCAGGAAGTGACCTACAGCTTTACAGCGGAGAAGGCGGGAAATTACTATATTGCTTTTCACTACAGCCAGGGTGATAAGGCGGACTTCCCGGTATTTATGAATGTGAAGATCGACGGGAATCTTCCAAACACAGCGTTTGAGAACCATGCGTTTGCATATGAGAAGAAGTATGAGATGTACACGATGGTTGACAGCGATGGAAACAAGATCAGCATACCGCTTGAGGCGGGAAACCACACGATTTCCATGCAGATCAGTATGGAGCCGCTGAGGGAATCTCTTGAGACCATAGAGAAGATCATGGGCAGGGTAAATGACCTGTCGCTAGAGGTCACAAAGGTCGCTGGTACGAATAAGGATAAGTACAGAGATTTTTCGCTGGAGGCATATCTTCCTGGAATCGGTGATACCATGACAGAGTGGGCGGATGAGCTGAATCAGGTCATGGAAAATGCAAAAGTTTACAATCCAAAGAAAAACAAGATTGCAGCTTATGCATCTGTCAAGATCGCGGAGAACCAGCTGAGAAGTCTTGCTAAGAAACCAGATGAGCTGATCTATCGAATCGATGAGCTTGCGACGAGCACTTCTTCAGTAAACCAGCATCTTGCAAATCTGATTGACAGTCTGAACGGCAACGATTTTTCGTTGGACAGTATTTATCTGTATCAGGAGGATGCAGCAAAACAGCTTCCGAAAAATAAAAATATTTTTACAAAGATGTGGCTTGGCATTGTGAGATTCTTCACTTCGTTTGGCGAGCAGGCGTACTCTTCCTCAAACACCAATCCAGAGCATTTGCAGGTATCGGTAAACCGTTCGAGACAGCACCTTGAGATTATGCAGCTTATGATCAACGAACAGTTCACACCGCAGACAGGGATCGAGGTGGATTTGTCACTGATGCCTGACCAGACAAAACTGGTGCTTGCCAACGCGTCAGGGGATTCGCCAGATGTGGCGACAGGTGTTAACTACTCCATTCCGTTTGAGCTTGGTATCAGAGGCGCTTTGAAGGATTTGACAGAGTTTGACGATTTTGCAGAGATTGCAGAGCGCTACAATGCGGGTCTGATTATGCCATACGTCATCGGAGACAGAATCTATGCACTGCCCGAGACGATGAATTTCCAGGTATTGTTTTATCGAAAGGATATTCTTGACAAACTTGGATTGGATGTTCCAGACACATTGGAAGAGGTGGAGGCGATGCTTCCCGATTTGCAGATGAGAGGTTTGAACTTCTACTATCCGACAGCGAGAACAGTAGGAATGAAGACGTTCCTTGACACGACGCCAATCCTGTTCCAGAGCGGCGGAAATTTGTATGATGGGACTGTTGACCAGGCAGTGCTCACCAGCGAGGAGAATGTAGAAGGTTTTACGACGCTGACAAACCTGTTTACCATATACAACCTTCCAAAGGATGTCCCCAATTTTTACCAGCATTTTAGAAACGGTGACTATCCAATCGGTATCTCTGATTTTGGAAATTACAACTTGATTTCCAATGCAGCTCCTGAGATTGAAGGTTCCTGGGGCGTGGCACTGATTCCGGGTGTGAAGAATGAAGACGGTGAGGTCATGCGCTATTCGTCTGCAGGTGCCGAGTCGACATTCCTGTTTGAGTCAACGCCGGAGAGAGAGCAGATGGCATGGGAGTTTGTGAAGTGGTGGTCAAGTGCTGAAGTACAGGCGGAATTTGGCCAGAGACTTCAGATTACATACGGTGACGAATATTATTGGAATACTGCAAATGCGGAGGCGTTTGCACAGCTTCCCTGGGACAGCGACGACAAAGAGGTTATCTTAGAGCAGCTTGAGTGGACGCTGGAAGCGCCGAGAGCACTTGCAAGCTACATGGTAGAGCGTGAGCTTTCCGATGCATACAATCTCGTCGTGCTTGGTGAGAAGAGTGCATCCGTGCGGGAGTCGCTTGATGATGCGCAGAAGAGTGTGAAGCGTGAGACGCAGAGAAAACTAGAGGAATTTGGATACATTGAGAACGGTGAGATCGTTGAGGAATACGAAGTACCGACTGTTGAGAAGGTACGCGAGATTATAGCCAAATCGAAGGAGGCGAAGTAAATGGCTGCAAAAACAAAAAAGACAAAGGCAGCGCAGCGGGAACATGCAAACAAAGCTGCATATGCATTCCTGGCGCCGTATGTAATCCTGTTTACCATCTTTATCATTATCCCGATGATGGTAGCCATAGCGCTTTCCTTTACAAGCTATGACACGATACAGGCACCAACCTTTAAAGGGTTTCTGAACTACATTAATCTGCTGACCGCAGATGATATATTCATGCAGAAGGTACTGCCGAACACAATCATCTATGCGGTAATTGTGGGACCGGGCGGATATGTGCTGTCGTTTCTGGTGGCATGGTGTCTGGCACAGCTCAGTTCAGTGCCAAGAACCGTACTGACTGTTATTTTCTACTCGCCGAGTATGACAGGTGCGGTGTCGATGACAGTTCTCTGGAAGATTATTTTCTCCGGTGACCAGATGGGATACCTGAACAGTTTCCTGATGCGGCTGGGTGTGATCGATGCGCCGATTATCTGGCTGGTGGATGCCAGATACCTCCTGCCAATCATTATCATCGTCGCACTGTGGTCGAGCATGGGTGTTGGTTTCCTTGCGATGCTTGCCGGGATTCTGAATGCGGATGAGGAGATTTATGAGGCGGCAGCGATTGACGGCGTGAAGAACCGTTTCCAGGAAATGATTTACATCACGATACCAACCATGAAGCCGCAGATGCTTTTTGGTGCGGTTATGGCAATCGTAGGTGCATTCCAGAACGGTGCGATCGGTGTACAGCTTTCAGGCACAAACCCGACGCCAAACTATGCAGGCCAGCTGATTGTAAACCACATTGAGGACTACGGTTTCCTGAGATACGAGATGGGTTATGCCGCGGCAGTTTCCGTTGTGCTGCTCCTGATGGTATTTGTGTTCTCGAAATTCTTCGGACGTTTATTTAGGGAAGATTAGGGGGTGTAGAAGATGGCCGGATATAAAGGATGCAACATCAATCCCAAGAAATTTGAGATTGGTCAGTTAAAGATTATATTGATACTATTGCCGCTTGCGGTTTTTATGGGAATTCCCATTGTGTTCATTGTCTGCCACGCGTTTAAGCCGATGGATGAGCTTTTTGCTTTCCCGCCGCAGATTATTGTACACAGACCGACACTCGACAATTTTGTCAAATTGTTCAAGGCATCGGCAAACAGCAATATTCCTATGAGCCGTTATGTGTTCAACAGTCTGATTGTGACAGGTTCCGTAGTGCTGTTGTCAATTCTGTTTTCCACAATGGCTGGTTTCGCACTGTCGAAGCTTCGATTCAAGGGGAAGTATGCGCTGCTCGAGATTAACAATACCGCACTGATGTTTGTGTCGGTGGCAGTTATGATTCCGAGATACCTGGTAATTGATTTCCTTGGCATGAAGGATACCTATTTTGCACATATTTTACCGCTTCTCGCACTGCCGGTCGGACTGTTTCTGGTAAAACAGTTTATTGACCAGATACCAGATGCGCTGCTTGACGCGGCATACATGGATGGGGCAAATGATTTTAAGATTTACCGTTCCATTATTCTGCCGCTTGTAAAGCCAGCAATTGCGACGACAGCGATTCTGTCATTCCAGCAGGTCTGGGTCAATGTTGAGAGCTCGAATTTCTATGTCAATGATGAGAGTATGAAGACTCTTGCATTTTACCTGAATACTTTGGCAAACCAGAACAGCAACGTGGCAGGACAGGGAATCCAGGCAGCCGGTATTTTGCTGCAGTTTATACCAAACCTCGCAATATTCTTGATCCTTCGAAAGAGCTTTATGAACACGATGGCTCACTCAGGCATTAAATAGCGGAAAGGTGAGGTGTGATAAATGAGAAAAAAAGGAAAGATAGTGCTTCTGATGGCATTGTGCCTGAGTCTGATACTCAGCGCCACAGCCATGGCGGAAACACCATATAAAACATATACAGTGGACGGTTATGGATATGTGCTGGAGACACAGTCGGCATACAATCCGGCCTCTGCCATCACAAAAGTCGGTGAGACTTCCTTTGTGACACCGATGGACATGGCAATCGGAAATGACGGAAACCTGTACATAGCTGATTCCGGGGCCCATGTGGTCATGGTCAGCACAGTCAGCGGCGAGGAAGTCCGCATGATCGGGGAAGGTACGCTGCAGTCGCCGACAGGTGTGTTTGTGTCGGATGATGACAAGGTGTATGTCGCTGACAAGGATGCGAAGAAAGTCTTTGTGTACGATCTGGAAGGCAATCTTCTGAATGAGTACGGGAGACCGGATTCGCCTATCTATGGAAATTCCATGGACTTTCGACCGATTAAGGTTGTGGCAAACAGCACAGGCACAATGTACATAATCTGTGAAGGTAATATGAACGGTATTGTTCAGATCAGTCCGGTGGAGGGCGGCTCTTTCCTCGGATATTTCGGTACAAACTATACTTCACTCAGTCCGTTCCAGATATTACAGCGATTGATTCTGACAGATGCGCAGCGGGCGCAGATGCTAAGCAATATCCCTTCGACCCCAACGAACCTTCACATTGATGAGGACGGGCTGATCTACACGGTCACACAGGGCGATCAGGATTGGGCACTCAAAAAGCTGAATATCGCAGGCAGGAATATGCTTGATTCCGATCCATACTGGGCAGATCTTCCGGCGGCGGTGACGACTGGACAGTATCACAATATGCTGGTAGCGGACTCGGACGGATATATTTATGAGTACAACGAAGAGGGCGATCTTCTGTTTATGTTTGGCGGACGGGATGACGGGCGCCAGCGAATCGGTCTCTGCAATAAGGTGGAAGCGATTGCAGTAGACAGCTCCGACAGAATATATCTGCTGGATTCTGATAAGAAGCAGGTACATATTTTTACACCAACAGAGTTCACGAATCTTCTTCATGAGGCGTTATATCTGTTTTCAAAGGGAAGATACACAGAGAGCAAAGAGCCGCTCGAGAAGGTTCTGCAGATGAATAGCATGTTTGACTACGCAAACCAGGCGATGGGGCATGCGTATCTGCAGGAGGAGAATTATACAGAGGCATTGAAATATTTTAAGCTTGCCAAGTCCGCAGACGGCTACTCTGATGCATTCTGGGAGGTCCGAAATATCTGGATCAGAAATTATCTGGTGACGGCGGTGGCAATCATCGTGGTTCTCGCGGTGGCGCTTAACTTGTATAAAAAGCGGCAGCTGATTAAGTATGGAGCAGATGGGGCGCCAGTACGTCTCTCACAGAAAGTACCGCTCCTGGGCAGTCTCAAATACAGTCTGTATTTTATGCGGCATCCGTTCGACGGCTGCTATGGAGTGAAACGGGAGGGCAGGGCAAGCCTGGCCTGTGCGAACATTCTGCTCGCGGCGTATATAATTGTTTCGATTATAGAGAAATATTTCAGCGGGTTCCTTGTAAAGACAGTGAGAGAGGGACGCTATGACATTATTACGGATATTGGTACAGTGCTTGTAATTTTCATCGGATTGACGCTCTGCAACTATCTGGTTGTGACAATCAACGAGGGCGAGGCGTTTTTGAAGGAGCTGTACTGCGCGTATGCGTACTGCCTGACACCATTTATCATTATTAAGCCGTTTGTAGTTATTTTATCAAATGTGCTGACTTATAATGAAGTGTTTCTGATTTCATTTGCAAACATTATTGTACTGATATGGATGCTGGTACTTCTGCTGATTTCCGTGAAGGAAATGAATAACTTCTCAGTAAAGGATACGGCAAAGGCATTGGCGCTCACGGCATTTACTGTTTTGATACTTTCTCTGTTGATTTGTATCATTTATGTATTATTCTCACAGGTGATTGACTTCATAAGCTCTGTATTACGAGAGGTGGTGTATAGAATTGGAAGCTAAATTAGATATGAAGAAAATGGGCAAAAGCCTCATAAAATTTATCATTGCCATAGTGGTCATTGTTGTGATCATCGCAATCGCAGTGATGGCTTCCAAGTCGGGAGGCAGAAACAGCCTGGATGTAAGTGATTTGCAGCCGACGGTGAGCGCACCCAATGCGGCGTTGAGCGATGGTGCGGTTGACACCTCCAAGCAGCTTGACGGGCATCATTTGGTGGCGGCAAATGACAGCTATGAACTCTATCTGTACGAACCGGCGCTTTCGATTATTGTAAAAAATACAAAGACTGGCGCGGTGATGGAGTCCACTGTCCGCAATGAGGAACGTCTTGGAAATGTCAATGAGACATGGAAAGGATTTCTCCAGTCGGGAATTGTTGTCGAGCTTCAGGAAGAGACCAATACCATGCAGAGAAAGCTGGGAATTGAAGGAAGCGGTGCACAGGTCAGTGTGGATCTCATACCTGGCGGATTTCATGCAAAGCTGGATTATCCTGCACAGGAACTTGGCTTTGAAGCCGAGGTGAAACTTTATGACGATGGAAGCATCACAGCATGCATCCCGGAAAGTTCGATTTATGAAAATGCTGCGAACAAGAAAATTGGCAACATCTATGTATTTCCTCTGCTTGGCAATTCCAGACTGGGCGAGAAGGATGGCTATATGTTCGTACCAGATGGCAACGGCGCTCTGATTTACCTGGATGAAAAGGACGGACGCTTCGATTCCGGTTATGTACAGAAGGTATATGGTTCTGACATCGGTGTGGGTGAGTCCTATGTACTTTCCCTGCTCTGGGATAGATATGAGACACACAATGATGCGGAGATGATTCTGGCACCAGTGTATGGCATGGTCCACACGGACGATGAGATGGGGTATCTTGCGATTATTGAGAGCGGTGACGAGGAGGCGTCCATCTATGCGACACCAAACGGTGCATATTCCGATTACAACTGGATTACTGCGGCATTTCGGAAGTGCACCACATATATCCAGCCGACCTCAAACTCGGGCGGTTCTGTGACAAAGGTTACGGATCGAATCAAATATGATATTAATGTCAGATATATGTTTGTCGACGGGGAGGATGCGAATTACACAGGGCTTGCTAAGCGTTACAGGGATTATCTTCTCGAGAAGGATGAGCTCATCAAAGTTGAGGATACCTTCAAGGTAAGGCTCGACTTCCTGGGAATGGACGTGGAGAACTGGATGCTTTGGAAAAAGGATGTTCCTGTGACGACAGTTGATAATATCAGGGAAATATATGCGGATCTGGAAGGCGAGGGCGTGACAGATATCCTGTCGATTTACAAGGGCTGGCAGGACGGAGGCATCTTTGATCTTCCGGTCACTTCCTATGATGTGGACGGCAGCATCGGTGGTGCGAGAGAGTTGTCAAAACTCATGAACGAGTGTGAGGAAAAGAACATTGATTTTTATCTGTTCACAGACGGTGTGAGGGCCAATACAGAGACAGGCAACACAACGTTTGACACAGTTAAGAAGATGGATAAACGTCTATATACGCAGAATACATATCAGAATGTATATCGTGAGTTTGTGTACTGGACACCGCAGAAGTCGCTTGAAAATCTGAGCACACTGCAGAAGAATCTCACGAAGAAGGGGATCAATAAGATTGCACTGTCGGAGATAGGAAATACCTTGTTTACCTACACGATGGGAGACACAATGCAGACGCGTCTGGTGTCAAAGCACTTGTATGAAGAGTCTTTGAAGCAGACAAGCGAAAACATGGATCTTATGCTGGAAGCGCCAGTTCAGTGTTATTGGCAGTACGTCAAGGCAATTGTTGACATGCCGATTTCCGATTCTGATTATATTTATACAGATCAGAGCGTACCATTCCTGTCCATTGCATTAAAGGGAGTTCTGCCGATGTACGGGGATTATGTGAACTTTGAGGCAAATGAGAGGGAATACTTCTTAAAGCTGGTGGAGACGGGAATTTATCCTTCGTTCTATCTGACCTATGAAAATCCTTCTGAGTTGATCTACACCAACTCAAGCGATGTGTATACCTCACAGTATTCGGTATATCGTGAGCAGATATTGAGCTATTACGAGGAGCTGAGACAGATCAGTGAGCTCACGAAGAACAGTATGATTATCAATCACGAGATGACTGACACTGGTGTCACAATTGTAACCTATGACAATGGGATTAAGCTGTATATCAATTATTCCGAGACAGAGCTGAAAGCAGATAACGTGACAGTTCCAGCGCTTTCTTATGTGATAGGCGGTAATGTGGCAGATACAGTAGAAACGGGGGTGAATGAAGGATGAAGAACAACAGAAAAATAAAACCGGGACAGCTTGAACGCAGGGAGAATGCGATTGGATATCTTTTCATATTGCCATGGCTCATTGGAATCCTGGTGTTGGTGTTGTGGCCTATGGTGCAGTCCTTTGGATATTCGCTCAACAGGATCAGACTTTTGCCGCAGGGGATGGCAAAGCTCTACGTCGGTTTTGAGAATTATAGTCAGATTTTCCTAAAAGACCCAGATTTCATTATGGGACTTGAGTCTTACCTTCTGGAAACTTTGATTGCAGTGCCGGTTATTGTGGCATTTTCGCTAATCATTGCAATGCTTTTGAATCAGAAGATTTCCTGTAGGGGAATTTTCCGAATGATATTTTTCCTTCCGATCATTATCGCCAGCGGTCCTGTTATGCAGCAGCTGGCCGATCAGGAGGCAGCCAGCATTCCAATGATGAATGTGACGATGATTGAGCAGCTCTTGGATGAGTATCTTCCGCATGTGCTTGCAGTGAGTATCACAAGTGTATTTAGCAACATGATTACACTGCTGTGGTACTCGGGTGTTCAGATTTTGATTTTCCTTGCAGCCTTGCAGAAGATTGACACCTCGCTCTATGAGGCGGCAAAGATGGACGGTGGTTCTAAGTGGGAGTGTTTCTGGAAGATTACGCTTCCTACAGTCAAACCGATGATTCTTCTGAATGTTGTCTACACAGTAATCTTTATGTCGAACAATGAGCAGAATGCACTGATTGTGTTGATTTACGACACGATGCTTTCCGCTACGGGTGGTTACGGATATGCCTCCGCGATGGCATGGCTGTATTCTGTGATCGAGTCGGCAATCGTTATCTTCTTTGCAGTACTGATTATGGGGCGCAAGGATGTATATGAGAGACGGGCAAAGAAATACCAGCGTGAGCTGAAGAAAGAGAAGCGTCTGGAAAAGAAGATCAGAAAGAGAGGTGAGAGGAATGAGCGCAGCTACGCAAAGCAAAAAGAAAAGCAGCAGCGGAAACAGTCTAAGAAGAGTGCTTAGTCCGGAGGGAATCTTAGGAAAGAGACCCATAAGCAGGGAGCAGATAAAATATAAAATCAGAAAATTTATCTTTGGTTCCAAGGATACCGAAGGTGTAGGTAAGCTTGCAGCCGTATATCTGCTGCTGATCAGTATCGGGTTCGTCTATCTCTATCCAGTCCTCTACATGATAAGCAAGAGTTTTATGAACCTCAATGATTTGCTTGACACCTCGATCAACTGGATACCAAGCCAGATGTATCTTGAAAATTACAAGCAGGCATTCAAGTCCATGGACTACTGGAAAACATTCCGCGATTCTGTGGTGATTGCAGGGATTCCGACATTGATCAATGTTGTGATTTGTGCTATTGTAGGGTATGGGTTTGCACGCTATGAATTCAAAGGAAAGAAGCTTTGCATCGGACTGCTTCTGTTCTCCTTTATTCTGCCGCCGCAGGCAACGATGATGCCTACATATGTATTTTATACCGATATCGGACTGATTAATTCCATTATGGCGTTTATCGTGCCGGCGATATTGGGGCAGGGGCTGAAGTCCCAGATATTTATCCTCATTTTCTTCAATTTCTTCCGCCAGATACCAAAAGTATTGATTGAGGCGGCAAAGATTGACGGGGCAGGGCATTTTAAGATTTTTCGAAAGATTGCGCTTCCCTCTGCGGCACCAGCGATTCTGGTTGTGTTCCTGTTCTCGATCGTATGGTACTGGAATGAGTCATACCTGACACAGCTCTATGTAGTGGGCGCTTTTACAAGCAATGCCAATGCTTATCATTGGAGTTCGCTGATTGTATCACTCAAGAACTTTGAGAACAGCTACAACACAGCCAGAAGCGTGGCAGGAAGCGGCATGGTTGACATCAATGAGTCCATCAAGATGGCTGGAACAATGCTCAGTATCTTACCGCTGCTGATTATGTATCTCGTACTCCAGAAACAGTTTGTTGAGAGCGTAGACCGCACTGGTATCACGGGAGAATAGAAAAAGTGAAGTAATACTAAGGCGTTAAAAGACAACGCCTAAGTATTACTAAATCACTTTTAAGAGAACGCCAAGTGCAGGCGTTCTCTGGGCGGCAAAGTACGCCGCCTTAGTAAAACGAAGCGTTTTTAGGAGAACGCCAGGGGCAGGCGTTCTCCGCGCGGAAATATTTTGTTTGATATGGTTTTAATTTAAAATTAAAATAAACAAGGAGGAACAAAGAATGAAAAAGAAAATGGTAAGCCTTATGATGGCGACAACTCTGGTGGCGGGCTTGCTTAGCGGGTGTGGAGGAAATTCCGACTCTGGCCAGGCAAACGACAGCACAGGCACAAATGCAAGTGCAGATGCGAATACGGGGGATGCAGCAAGTACTGGCGGTGACACAGCAGGTACAGCGGGTGAACTTCCAGCAATGACTACAGAGGAGATCACACTGACCTACATGCATTTTGACAGCGAAGCTCTTGTAAACGAAGTAGCAGAGGCATTTATGGCAAAGTATCCGAATATTAAAGTAGAGGCGCAAGCATTCTCCACAGATGGATACAACGATACATTACTGAATCTGGTTCAGTCTGGACAGACACCTGACTGCTTTATGATTCTGGGTAACTGCGACTTTGCGCTTTCCAATGCGCTGCTTGGCGATATGACTCCATACTGGGAGGCGGATCCGGAGAATCAGAATATCCTGCCGTCCATCAACAGTGCGAAGCTTGGGTATTATGGAACAGACAAGAAGCTTGCAACACCGATTAAGTTTTTCCCGGATGCAATTTATTGTGATTTGAACGTATTTGAGACGTTAAACATTGACGCGCCTTCCACAAACTGGACATGGGATGAGATGATTGACGCTTTCAAGGCAGCGACCAACACGGATGCGGGTACCTATGGATTTAACCAGTTCCACTCACTTGTTACCTATTATCCGATTTCAAACGGAAATAACCTCATTGGTGAGTTTGGATGGGACGGAACGAGCTACCATATGGACCAGTGGGCGGCAGGTGTAAACCAGTGGGCAGAGCTTGTAAACGGAAAGTATCATGCGCCATATGGTGACACGGACGAGATGGAAGCATGGACAGGTGACAGAACTATGTGGGCTGCCTACACTGGAAAGCTTGGTTTCCAGATTGATGCATGGTGGACCTATCTGAATCTGTTCGACACGCCAGACTATCGAAATCGCGGTATGGAGTGGGTACCTTACACAACACCGGCAAGCCAGAGCGGATATGTATTTGGCGTACTTGACTTCGGCGGTATTTCCTCTGCGACACAGCATCCGAGAGAGGCTTATGAGCTCTTGAAGTGGATGGGATGGGGTGCTGAAGGATGGCAGGCAAAGCTTGACGCATATCAGGATGTGGAGACCTATGCAGACCTTCCGCTTTACAGACAGGCATTGCCCTGCCCAATCACAACCGATGCAGAAATCTGGAAAGAGTTCCAGGAGTCCTTCTATCCGACAGCAGCAACAAGAACCTATCAGTCTGTTTATGACCCTGTAAATGGAGAGGATCTTGTCACAGCTGAGGAAGATACAAAGTATGGTAAATATTTTGATGATTTCTTTGCAAACTGCAAGAATCCGGTTCCGTTTGGCGACTGCCAGATTCCTGGATTCTCCGATTTCCTGGCAACCTCTTATTTCGCAGTAGGTGATACATTAGGTGTTGAGGACCAGGTCCGCCTGGAAGGCAAGAATGCAAATGACTTCGCGGCAGAGCTTGAGCAGAAGGGAGCCGACGCAAATAAGGCAGCCCTGGAAGCGGCCAAAGAAGCATATGCTATGATCGGTATTGAATTGAATTATTAAATATAAAGGAGGGCTTTGCAGTGCCCTCCTTTTATAAAGCAGACTCATTTTCAAGCGTTTCTTGAAAGGAAAGGTATGGGAAAAGCATGAATAAGAAATTCGTAGTCAAAATGCTGCTGGTATTTCTTCTGGCCGGAATGCTTGGCGGTTGTGGAAATGGCGGGACAAACAGCGATGATACCAGTCAGGTGGAAAACAGGACTGCTGTGCCAGAGGAAAGTACTTTGTCAGAAAGAGATACCTCCTCATCGGCAGAGCAGTCTGCACAGCTGGAGACATCATCGGCAAAAGAGGAGGAGACAGAAATGGTAGAAGTGTCATATAGTCGTGTGAGTGTGCATGACCCTTCGGTCATTTATGACAATGGCACATATTACATTTTTGGCACACATATGGCATGGGCAAAAAGCACGGATTTGATGAATTGGGAAAGCTTTCAGATGAATATCAATGCGGACTATGCAAAATTGTTCGGAAAAGAGTGGGAGGAGTATTGTGAGACAGCATCCAATCCCAATCTGAACGGGAATTTGTGGGCCCCGGATGTCATTTATAATCCCAATATGGACAAATATTGTTTTTATATGAGTGTCAATGGTGATGACTGGAATTCGGTCATTGTCCTTCTCACAGCGGACAGTATCGAAGGTCCGTATGATTATGTGGGTCCAGTGGTGTACTCTGGTTTTAACACCGGTTCGCATGATGTGAAGCTCACGGATGTGTATCAGGTTCTCGGAGAAGGGGCTGATCTGACCAGATACCAGAATATCAAAAATACGAAGCTGAACGCCATTGACCCGTGCGTGATCTTTGACGAGGAAGGCTCGCTCTGGATGGTGTTCGGTTCCTGGTTTGGCGGTCTGTATATGCTCAGACTCGACGAGAATACAGGGCTTCGCGACTACACGACAACCTATGAAACGATACCGAATGAGCAGGACGCTTATTATGGATACAAAATTCACGGTGGTTTTGGGGTGTCGGGTGAAGGCCCTTATATAATAGAAAAGGATGGATACTATTACCTGTTTGTGTCCTACGGAGGGCTTGTGGCGGACGGCGGATATCAGATCAGAATATTCCGCTCAGATAAGATTACAGGACCATATGTGGACGAGGCAGGAAACAATGCAGTTTACACGAAGGAGTGCAACGATCTCTTTGAGAAGGTCGGCGTGCGGATCATGGGATCCTACGACTGGACAGGAAACCGCGAAATTCGGGTAGCGCAGGGGCACAATTCCGCGTATGTGACAGAGGAGGGAGAGATTTTTATGGTATATCACTCCCGGTTTGCCGGCGGTAAGAATGGGATTTCTGAGGCACATGAAGTGCGTGTGCAGCAGCTTTTTGTGAATGAGGACGGCTGGCTTGTCGCAGCGCCATATGAGTATGCGGGTGAGAAGATCAGTGAGACAGGGTACTCTGTTGAGGAGATGTGTGGGGAGTATGAGTTTATCGTGCACACCCCCACGACATACTATCAGACAGTGGGAAGCAATACGTTAGGTATCATGCAGCCCTCGAAAATAACATTAAATGAGGACGGCACAGTGACAGGGGAACTTGAGGGAAGCTGGACCTATACAGAAGGCACACCCAACATGACCGTCACGGTTGACGGTGTGACTTACAAAGGAGTCTTTGTGGAAATGCCAAGTGAGCAGCTTTATTTTAATCCGAATGAGCGGAAGGTTGTCATGACCTTCACAGCACTGGGCGGCAATGTGGCAGTGTGGGGAAGCCAGTAGTCTGGAAACTTTTTGAATAGCATTGGATAATTGACCTATAAGGCCGCACCTGGACTGGTTTTTCCGTGCCACGCGTCTTTGCCGCGCAGAACGTTTTCCCTGGAATAATATATTTCCAGCTCTGGGTTGCTGAGCTGTCTGCTGAAGGGGGATCGTGCGTGTGCGCCGGCGCCCGGACCCAGATTGTGGTATTCCACGTAGCTACAGAGTGCTTCGGCCCGCGCTTTACCCCAGTTGTGCCAGCCTTCGGGACAGATATGGCTGTCCATGTGGCAGTGCAGAAAGGCGGTTTTGGCAAAATCGCGCCAAGGTCGTCCGAGATAGACAGAGTGATCCCCGCTGTCGCCAGTCAGTCTGCAGTGAGAGAATACCAGACCGTATTCCTGTTCTGCCGGCGTGCTGGCGGCAGTGATAAATGCTTTGTCCTCACTCTGGCGCTCTCTGGAATGAATCTCGCACCGGTCAAAATATACTGTATTAGGGCCAAAGATAAAATCAACATCACCGCTGATATAACAGTTCTCAAAATAATTGCGAATTACAGGATGGGCTGCCGGGACAGGAGACTGGTCAAAAAAATCCGGCAGCATCAGATTTTTCATGGAACAGTTGTGGACATCCCCGGCAAATATGGTATCCTGCCATCCGACAAAGCGACAGTTTCGGAAACTGCATCGGTCCGCCGCAGCATAGAGTGCCAGAGCCTGCCCTGCAGTGCTGCCTGGCCCCGCAGTGTTTTCCACTGTAATATTTTCCAGATGAATGTTCTGCCCTGCAAGCAGAAGCACAGCAGTGTTAAAGGTGCCATACTCGCCGCAGCCGTTCGGGCGGGGCTTTTTTGCACCGTCCCCCCAGCGGAAGATGGTGTTTGCGGGTGAATGGCCGATGATCTCCAGATTTTCCTTGCGAATCCAGACTTTTTCTTCGTAGATGCCGGGTGATACCAGTATCCTGACCCATTCGCTGCGGTTGTCAGGAACGGCTAAAACCGCATCCTGCAGGGAGCGGAATGTCCCGGAATCTGTCTTGGATACAATCATTGTCTGCATGTTCTATGCCTCCTTGTTTTTTGATGTAAGATGGCAGTGCCTTTGCTGCACTGCCATCAATGTATTATTTTTCAGCCAGAAATTCGTCAAATTGTCTCTGGATTTCTGCCAGATAAGTGTCCCAGCCTGCTTTTTGCAGTTCTGCCTTCAACTCTTCGATATTCGGGTCGAATTCTTTGAGACCAGCCAGCATTGGGTTGGCAAGTTCTTCCCATAGGCTGTCAATCTGCGCCTTTTCTGTCTGAATCGCAGAGTAATCAATACTGAATCCAAAGCTCAGAGATGGAAGCGCCTTGTCATCCCAGGTCTTGTAGACTTCCATAAACTCGTCAGTGTAGGCCGCTGTCGGCGAGGAGATTTTCACATTGTAAATCATCCATTCATAAAAAAGTTCTTCCGTATTGATCTTTGACACTTTTCCGTCAATCAGTTCATAATCGGTTCCTTCCACGCCGTAAGCAAACAGATTTGCCATCTCGGTATTTTTCTGAAGCAGGTTGACAAACATTGCCACGCGATCTGCCTTCTCGGAGGTCACAGGAACCTGAAAGGCAGTGTTCTCATAGGTTTTCTTGTAAATCGGTTTTTCCGGCGCGATGTAATACTCCGCTGTCTTGGCTTCGGGAACAACGGTCTGCAGACCAGGTTCGTTCTCGATCAGTGTCGTACCGCAGGTGCCTCGCATAAAGGAGGCCATGTTGGCCTGGAAAGGCAGGGTTACGGTGTTGGTCAGAATGTCCTTGGGTATCAGTCCTTTCTGGTACCAGTCGTTGTAGAGCCTGACAGCCGTCTCAAACTCCGGGCTGTCCATAAAGCTCACCAGCTCCTTTGTATCCTGGTCAATCCAGATGCCTGTACACAGTGGGATCAGATTGCGGTCACTTGTTCCACGGATGATGTACTCGGCATCTGCCAGCTCGTAAGTGGCATACAGTCCATACTGTTCTTTTGCCGCCTGTGCGTATTTTGACAGATCGTCAAGCGTGCTGATGTTGTCCATACCAATTGCGTCCATGATGTCCTGACGCACACAGACTGTGCTGTAGACGCCGCCTGTCGGCTTGTTTCCGATGGGGATGGCATAGACGCCGCCGTCGTAGCGATACGCGTCAAATGCTGTCGGATCCACATTCTCATGCCAGTCTGGCAGATAGGTGTCTATGACTGATGTCAGATCCTGCAGATAACCTTTGTTGTAGCTGCTTGCTGCCCACTTGGGGTCGACGATGCAGGCGTCAAATTCCTGTCCGGATGCGATCATCAGGTCGACTTTGCCGCCAGCTCCGTTCTCTGTCCAGGGGAGGTACATCAGCTCCACTTTGGTGTTGATCTCATCGATAAATACCTGTTGGAATTCGTTTTCCATCAATTCCTGCATTCTGGGAGATTCCTCGCCAAACAGAACCACAGTGATGGTGTCCAGGGTATCGGGTCTCAGCGAGGAGCTTTGACTGTCTGATGACACTGACGTGCCAGAGTCTGTTTCCTGCCGTGTACCGGGTTCCCCGCCAGTGTCAGCAGCAGGTGTCTGACTCTGCGTCTGTCCGCCGTCAGAACCACATCCGGTCAGCCCTGACAGAATCATTGCCGCTGCAAGCACTGTAGAGTATACTCTTTTGTTCAGCTTGTGTTTCTTTTTCATACATGTTCCTCCTTCATAATGAGTTGATTGTTATTATAATTCCCGTTTTTATCCTTTTACAGCCCCCACAATGACGCCCTTGGTAATATATTTCTGGGCAAAAGGATAGAGCAGGATAATAGGGCCGATGGTGACACAGATGGTTGCCATCTTGGTCGTCTCCAGCGGGATGTTGATATTGTATCCCAGCGAGGCGTTGGCCTGGTTGGCGATAAACTGCACATTGGCAAGCATGTTGTACAGATAGTACTGCAGTGGGTAGAGCTGCTGCTTATTGATAAACATCAGCGCCAGATAGTAGTCATTCCAGTAGCTTAAGGCATAGAACAGACCCACTGTCACCAGCCCCACCTTTGCCAGTGGAAAATAGATTACTCTGAAAATCCGCAGATAGCTTGCGCCGTCAATTTTGGCAGCTTCAGCCAGTTCCTCAGGTATGGATCTGAAGAAATTCCGCAGGAGAAACACATTAAATGCATTCATGCAGCAAGGCAGGATCAGCGCCAGAAAGTTGTCAGTCAGGTGATAATATTTTGTGCACATAATATACCAGGGCAGCAGCCCCGCAGAGAAAATCATCGGAATGTACAAGAACATGTTCAGGGCGCCCCTGGGCTTAAATTCCCGCACGTTCAGCACAAAGGCAAAGGCCGCGGAAACAACCACGGACAGCAGTGTTCCAGTCACTGTGACGGCGATGGTTACGCAGTAGGCGTTGAGGATGTTTTTTCCCAGGGAGCCCAGTATCGTCTGGTATGCTTCCAGGCTAAACTGTCTTGGAATCACTCTGTAACCGTTGACAGTGACAGACACTTCGTCGGAAAAGGAAGTACCTACAGCCAAAAGCAGCGGATACAGGCAGACCACAGCAAACAGACCGATAAAAATATAGAAAAATACCTGTAAAAATCTGTCGGATGCGGATGTTTTAATGTGGTTTTTCGTTTGTTTTTGGTGATTATGAATTTTTTCTATCATGTCAGCCTCCTAAAATAGACGGTATTCCTTGTCAAATTTTCCGACAAGCCAGTTTGAGAACAGCACAAGGGCAAATCCAAAGATGGACTGGTATATTCCGACAGCAGAACCCATGACAAAATCGCCCATGCCAATTACCGAACGGTATACGTAAGTGTCGATGATATCGGTGGTTTCCAACAGCATAGGGGACAGATTGGTGATGGACATCATCATCGTCAGGTCGCCGCTCATGATCTTTCCGATGGACAGCAGGAACATGATGATAATTGTGGGCTTGAGCAGCGGAATCGTGATGTAGCGGATTCGTTTCCACAGATTGGCCCCGTCCACCTGGGCGGATTCATACAGGGAGGTGTCAAAACCGGCAATGGTGGAAAAGTAGATAATACCGTTGTATCCTGCACCTTTCCAGATATTGCAGAGGGTGAGAATAAAACGCCAGTATTTTGGATTGTTATAGAAATCTACACGCTCCATTCCAAATGAAACAAGCACATTGTTGATCGTGCCGCCATCATAGTTTAAGAGTGCCCGCAGAATGCCGCCGGCCACGACCCATGAGATAAAATAGGGCATGATGGACAGGGACTGTGTCACTTTCAGATATTTTTTGTGGCGGATCTCATTGAACATTACCGCCAGCATCACTGCGACGGCAGTGCCGAACACCGTGTAAAAAAGATTTAGGATAATTGTGTTCTGGGTGGCTCTCCACGCCTTGGAAAAGTTGGAGAAAAAGAATTCAAAATTCTTAAAGCCGACCCAGGGACTTCCAAAAATTCCGTCTTTATAGTTGTAATCTTTGAAAACAATGACGAGGCCGCTCATGGGGATATAGGCAAACATTAGTGTGAGTGCCATACCTGGCAGCGCGAGCAGCCAAAGCTGATAGTACTTTTGAAAATGACCGGCGATGCGGTCAAGGGGGCGGGGACTCCCGCCCGGATTTTGTTTTTGTCGGGATGTGGACTTCATGGCAATTCCTCCTTACATTTTCGTGTGATTCGAAAATACCATAAGTCCAATTAGGTCTCAATCCAAAATACTTGTGATTGTGACAAATTTCTGCAAAATGCGGCTGTTAAATTATTTTACTGCTGCAAAAAAGTATCACTCTGGGTGCCATTTTTGCGGAACTGGCCTGGTGTAATGCCATATTTTTTCTTGAAGGTCGCCGTAAAGTAGGAAGCGTTGGAGTATCCTACCATCTCGCATATCTCCTGAATGCTCTTGTTCTGCTCGCGCAGCAGGATTTTGCCGGCCTCCTCGATGCGCAGAGTGGCTAGATAATCCGGAAAGGCATAGCCGCTGCGCTCATTAAATATTCTGCTGAAATAAGAAGGAGTGATATGAAACAGCTCTGCGATAAACTGTGCGCTGATATTGGGATCGGCGTAGTTTTTTCGCAGATACTGAAGAGCCTGGTCGACCACATCTTCGCGCTCTCCCTGCCTGGCCTTGTCGAGTGCGCTGCACACCTTGTCCATCATTTTGGCAAACCACTCCCACGCGTCATCCAGGTAGTCGTAACTGTCCAGCTGTGCGCGCAGCTTCTCATAGTCGGACAGAGACAGCGTATCGAAGTAACAGTTCAGCGAGTTATAGTATTTGAGTATCTCGCCTGCCATGTCCAACAGAACGTCCCGCGCAGATTGAATGGAACATTTTTTCAGCTCCTTGATGATGGCGAGGTATTCTTCCCGGAAATCTTCCCGGTTGCCCTCTTTCAGCCGCAGAAGCAGATTTTTAGTGTTGATGCTGTCCGCGCCGTGAAGTGCCATCTCTGCCATTTTTTCCTCGGTGATAATCGCGTCGATACCGTACATATACCGATATGCGGTGGCGGCTCTTGCCATGCGGTACATGGCAGCCAATTCGCCAAATCCTGTTTTTTCGCTGCTGATCCCGGCATCCATGCCAATGTAGACAAGCTCCCTTGTGACGGAAAAAATTTGTCTGATTTTGGCGGTGAGCGTCTCCATAGGGACCTGTTCTTCCATGAACAGCAGCACGGCGGTGTACTCCTCGTCGACTGACTGTACCAGAACATCCCCCAGGGGCTTCAGCACCTGTTCGGTGACGCTGGCGATTGTCTGCAGGGCAAAGGTGATGGCATCCTCGGTATGGTTTTCGTGCAAATCCTTCATATCGCTGATGCGCAGACAGATCACCCGGCTGTGAATACCGGGTTTTCCATAAGTTTCCTCCACCCACTCCGGCAGTTTTCCCGAAAGGGAGGATCTGCTCAGGTAATGTGTCAGTTCTTTTTGTTCTTTTAGAAGGTTCATGTCGCTCACTGTCTGGAACATGGTGCGAAAGGTCTTGACAATGCTGGCAAGCTCGGTATTTCCAAGACGGCCGGACAGCGATTCAAACGACTGGCCGGAGGCGTTTGCCGGATCGGTCGTCTTGATGACGGCGTCAATTGGATAGTATACCCAGTTGGACATTCCAAAAGAGAACAGCAGCAGAAGCAGAACTAACAGAAGTACGATACCGATGAAGGTAAAGCGCATCTGATTGATGGATACAGCCACATATTTATATGGAAGAATGTGCATCAGATAAAAGCCGTTTTCCATTTTCACGCAGGATATCAGAAATTTGCCGTCCTTTCGTTTCATCACTTCTGCATGGCGGAGTTTGTCGTCTTCCAGTACAGTCAGAAGGGGCGGATCTGCAAGGATCTCGCCCTTAATATAGCCTTCCCCGCGGGCATAGACGATATTTCCAGCAGCGTCTGTGAGCAGGTACTGTTCCCCGCCGAGAAGCGCGGGAAAGATTTCATCCATTGCTTTTCCGATATCCATACCGATGAGAATGCCGCTGTTTTTCTCGGCGGTGCGCGGGTTCAGTTCACCGTCAGTGATATAGAGCAGGGTTTGGCTTTTTCCGTAAATATCAATATAGTATTTCACGCCATATTTGCCAAAATGACTCTGGTGAAAGGTTTCAATCATCATCTGGTCGGCAGCGTTTCCCAGCGGATATGCAGGGTTGCTGCATTTGAGCAGATAGTCACTGCCCTTGAGGACATAGATGGAATGTAACAGCGGCTCGACCGTGACCATGTTCAGGACTTCCCGCGCGGCAAGACTCATGTCGCTGTCCCATAAAAAAACGTCTTTGGCAAGTGCCTTTTGGATAGAGTTGTCGTTTCTGAGCACTTTCATAGTGTTTGACATCCGGTCTGTCATATTGTTTACGATCAGGGAAGAGGCGTAGAGCATGCTGCTGTCATTCTGCTTCTCCGTCTCGATCCGGTTGGCTTTAAACCAATAAAATCCGCCGATGCATGTAAAAAAGATACAGACTGCAGGTAGTATAAACACAGCCTGGAACATATTTATAAAAATTTTCTTTCCGCGGTATCTGTCCAATAAGTTCTTGAGCATACAAACCTCCATGCAGCAGCTGAATTTTGCAATTGTGTGCAGTGCAATGCTGCTTTTGAGAGCAGTTTCCAAAGTTATACTTATCCTAACATTTATAAAAGATAAAGACAATGAAAGATTTTTACAGTAATATCAAAATCGTGTCTATACAATCCATTTTAAATGAAATATAATACAAATCAGGAACAATTGCGATGGATGCAGGAATCGTGCAGAGAACAGGAGTGTGTACATATGGAGACAGGCAGTATGATATTGTCTAAAATTGAGGAGAATGTATCAAAGGTAATGATTGGTAAGCAGGAGGTGACAAGGAGGATGCTGGCTTCCCTGGCAGCGGGCGGCCATGTACTGCTGGAGGATGTGCCGGGAACAGGAAAGACAGTGCTTGCGCGGGCGCTTGCAAAGTCAATGGGATGTACGTTTGAGAGAGTGCAGTTTACACCGGATTTGCTTCCGAGCGATGTGACAGGGCTGTCATTTTTTAATCAGGAAAAGGGGGCGTTCACTTTCAAAGAGGGGCCAGTGTTTACCAATATACTGCTGGCGGATGAGATTAACCGCGCTACGCCGAGGACGCAGTCAAGTCTTCTTGAGTGTATGGCGGAAAGGCAGGTGACGGTGGATGGAGAGACAAGAGTCCTGGAAGCGCCTTTTTTTGTCATAGCCACACAGAATCCGGTGGAGACAATCGGGTGTTTTCCGCTGCCGGAGGCACAGCTCGATCGGTTTCTTATGAAAATACATATGGGAGTATTGAGCGAGACAGAAGAACGCCAGATGATAGACCGTTTTATCAACGCCGAGCCGTTAGCTGAGATTGAGGCCGTATGCAGTGCAGAAGAGATCAGGAAACTGCAGGAGATGTGCCGTCAGGTGTATGTGCACGACGACCTGCGCAGCTATATTGTGGGACTGGTGCAGGCGACCAGAAAAAACAAAGCGGGCGTGAGTCCGAGAGGGACACTGGCACTTCTGCGCGCTTCACAGGGCTATGCTCTGGTGCAGGGGCGGGATTATGTCGTGCCGGAAGACATTAAGGATGTGGCTCATGATGTGCTGTGTCATCGTCTGATTGGCGAGTTTGACGATATACAGAAGTCATCGGCGGTTACCGGGATTTTGAACAGCGTCGAGCTGCCGACAGAAGATTGGAAGGCGAAGCGATGATTACATTTTTTTTGCTTGGAGTGCTGCTTGTCGGTGTCCTGTGGAGATTGTATTATCAATATCAGTGGGCGAGAGAGGTCACCGTAAAGCTGTGGTTTGAGACAGATGCGGTGTATGCCGGACAGGAGACAAAACTTTATGAAGTGATTGAAAATAGAAAAAGGATGCCGGTTCCTGTTCTGGAAGTGGGGTTCCATACGAGGAAAGAGCTTGATTTTGCTGAGGTTGAGAATACCAATGTCAGCGATTATCTCTATAAAAGGGACATATTTTCGGTGCTTGGCAGGCAGAAAATTACCAGAGAGATACCAGTGAAATGTACAAAACGCGGAAGGTATCTGGCAAGTGATGCGGACATTACAACACACACCTTATTATATGGGAAGCGCTATAGCAAAGCGATTGAGACAAAGGCAGAAATCTATGTGTATCCCAAAATGACAGATGTGTCAGAAATAGTGACCGTGTGCGAGCGCATGCTGGGGACACTCCAGTGTGCGAAAAGACTTTACGAAGATCCGTTTGCGTTCCGCACCATCCGAAATTATACCACAGACGACCCCATGAAAACGATTAACTGGAAGGCGAGCGCAAAGACCGGTTCCCTCATGGTCAACACCTTTGACTCAGTACAATCCCAGAAAGCGATGATTTTTTTGGATGTGGAGGATACAGGCATTTTAAAATACGAGGATCTCGTGGAGGAGAGTATTGCTCTGGCGGCAACGATTATGCGCAGACTGATGCGGCAGAATATTGAGGTGGGTTTTGTCTACAACGGGAAAAACGGCGAGGTGTTTCTGCCGGCAAACAACAGGGGGAACCGCATTGTTTTTGAGCGTCTGCTCGCGGAGTATGACAAGGAAGATGGTGCAGGGGATTTTAGACAGCTTATCACGAGTTTGTTTTCTGATCTGTTTGAAAAAAAACCACTCTCTGAGGACACACTCCTAGTGTTTGTCACAAAAAACTGGAATGATCCTCTGAGAGCCTGTATCCAGGAGTGCGTTGGCGCGTATCAGACCTTGGTTATTGTGCCTGTATACAGGGGGGAGAAAAATGCCCTGAAAGATTCTGCAAAGAGCAAAGACAACATCTGTGTACTGATTAAGGAGGTGGAGCGGACATGATTTTGGGTCGATGCCTGAAAGGGATGGAATATCTGCATGCAGCCCTCTTTTTTGCAATGTTTGTTCCATTGCTTTATGCCGTGACCGAGTGGACAGATCCCGCAGGCACCAGTGTGTTATATCTCAAATGTCTTTTGATCATAATTTCGGTCATTGTCACAGAGCGGGCGGCAAAGCGGGTAAAAAGTGTTATTCTATATTTTGTGATCTGCGTCCTGCTCATGGCTGGAATTGGTGGAATTACTGGATTGATCGCTTACCTGGCAGGTGAAAAGGGGCGTTTTGAACAGTATGAGATCTGTTATTGCGCTGGAATGCTTGCAGAGACATTTTTTATTGTCGTGAAACGTTTTGCGGACAGAGTCAGGGCAGCAAAATGGGAGAGAGAGGAACCGCTTGCAGCGAAGCGAATCAGTTTTTTAGACGCTCCGGCACGCTCGTTTGTGTGGTATTTTGTCGTGTTTTATTTGCTGGGGATTTGCCTGAATGCAGAGCTCTTGTGTGATACTGCCCTTTTTAGTGCCATCATATATACGTTTCTTGCGCTGGTCTATGAGTATTTTGGCGCGACAATGGCGTACTTAGAGATGAACAGGCGCACCAGAGGGATCCCGCGACGGCGTCTGTATGCGGTAAGTTTCTCGATGCTTCTGATCTTTGCAGCATTTCTTTTTGTGGGAATGATGCCAGCGGTTTTTCTTTCAGGTTTGCGGCAGTACACCAATATCCGCGACTGGTTTGACGGTGTGGAGCTG
>CAMWXA010000010.1 GCA_947178035.1 uncultured Lachnospiraceae bacterium
ATTTAAAACAAAATGTTGAAAAAATGTTCTGTTTCGGATATACTTTTTATAGTTTGTACAGAATAAGAGGTTTTTCTGGCGCGTGAAAGGAAACTGTCCAAGAAAATCTACGCTTTATTCAGCAAATTTGCAGATACAAAAACCTGTGATATTTTTACAAAACGATAAACAAATATATGTGCGGAAATGCGCAGATTGGAGAATGAATGAATTACGAAGACTTTTATCAGGATCTACAACCGATGCAAAAAAATGTGAAGGATGGGCTTGCTTCTCTTCAGAAGCTGTTTAAGGGAGTCAGCCGTGAGCTCGAGAGCGGGGATGTCAAAAATCTCGCCAAGGATTTGGAGGCTATGGCGCAGATGGTTTCAACGGTGTCGGAATCTGTGGACACCATGAAGACTGCTGCAGATGGATTTGACGCGAAAGGATATTTTGAGAGTGGGGAATTTGCGGAACAGATGCTTGCAGTCTGCGCAGAAAAGGGTGTGGATGTCCGAGGAGAATTTCCGGTCTATGAGATGTTTCCTTACCGTGTAAAACTAGATCCTGAGAACCAGGATGTTTATCTGGACCGTAAGAAGGTGCAGTGTATGCGCCCGGGAAGCTTTGTGGATATCGTCAAAAATGGCCAGGAGAAGCTCAACAAGGCATCGTTTAACGCAGTAGCTTTTGCCAGTGAGCTGGCAGACGCCTATGACCTGGCTGTTATGAAATACAACAGACAAAAAAATTCGGACATTTATCTGACGAATTTGTATAAGATTCTGGCGCCGATGAGCCGCTTCCGGAAGGATTATGACCAGCAGAGCTTTGCGTTTGACCTGGCAAGGTTATATATTTCCGGCATAGAGGAGACGAAAAACGGAAGAAGGTTCCAGTTTGGACCAAGTAGAGTTGGAGGAAAGGCGATCCGGATTCTGGACATGGAAGGAAAGGAACAGTTTCTTGCGACGATTCGTTTTTTTGAGTAGGCAGATGAGGGGGACATGCTATGGCAGAAGCGTTGAATGATCTTTTTGGGACTGCAGCGGAGCAGCTCACCTGTGGGGTTGCGTTCCTCACGGATTTCTGGCAGGAAAAATATCTTCAGGAATACATTAGGAACGGCGGAAGCAAGATCAAGTTTGTGACAGGGCGTCAGGGGAGTGGAAAGACACATTTCCTGCGCTTGATGACAGTGATTGCAAAGGAAGAAAATTATAAGACTGTGCAGTTCTCGGCAAAAGATATCTGGCTTCATGATTTTAAGGACATTTATGTAGAAATTCTCCGGCAGTGTGATATCCTGGGGTGTCTGGAGGCAGTCAGCCATCAGCTGATCGAGCAGATGGGATTTGATTTTCGGGATATTCCAGAGGAAATGCGTTTTATCGATTATCTTTCTCAAAATGACTCGGGCGATGCGATTACCAAGCGGGAAATCCGTTCGCAGCTGCGAAAAATCTTTTTGGACAATCCCCTGATGGACAATAATTTTGCGCTGGCGTGCAGTATGCTTACCGGGAGCATTTTGGGATACCCTGTGCTGGAGGAACAGAACAAGGAACTGCTGCTTGCATGGCTGGAGGGAGACCGTTCCATCAAGTTGTCCCAGCTGCGTGCACTGGATTTTTATCCTGGACGCATCACAAAATATAATGCCAGACATATGCTTCGTTCTCTGGCAGAACTGGTACATATGGGTGGGTATTCCGGTCTGTTTGTGACAATTGACGACATGGAGATTCTGACCAGCCGTTCCAGTCTGGAACTGGTACATTACACAAAGGTGAAGCGGGAAGATACGTATGAAAGTATCCGCCAGCTGATTGACGACATCGACAGCATGAAAAACATTATGTTTGTGTATGCTTTTGACCGCGAACTGCTCGACAATGAAAACGCTGGGATAAAATCGTATCAGGCGCTGTGGATGCGAATTCAGAATGAGATTGTGGGAGAACGTTTTAACCGTTTTGCGGATATGGTTGATATGGACCGGCTGGCGGCGCAGGAGTATACACCGGAGGTGATCGTTGCAATGTCCGAGAGCATTGCAGGTACGCAGAATAGCACTTTGGTCAGCCCGCTGGATCGGGAGGGCGCAGAACAGCTTGTAGAACGTGCACGTATGGGGGCAGTAGGCGTTCCGCGGCTGATTCAGATGACGATGCAGGGGGTGGATACGGATGTATGATATTGAAGCGAGACATATGATCGAAGCGCTGCGTTCGGGGGTTCCTTCCCGCGCTGTGGGGCAGTATTTTTCGGAGGCGCGTCCGAAAATCATGAAAGAAATTTCAGACCGGCTGGATCAGGTCTGCGAGCAGGGAAAGTCAAGTGGTATGGTGATCTGCGGAAAGTATGGGGAGGGCAAGACCCATCTGCTGAACACCGTATTTAGCCTGGCGCACTCCAACAATATGGTAGTCTCCTACCTGTCGCTGAGCAAGGAGACACCGATGGACAAGCTCTATCTGATCTATCAGAAACTGATACAGAATACCTATCTTCCCAAACGGGAGCAGCCCGGGTTTATGCATGAGGTGGAGAAAATATCTGCGAAAAACCCGATCGCAAACGAGATGCTTTTATATGCTGCCAAACAGCTGGAGACCGATAAGCTGTATTATCTGTACCGCTCTTATCTCAACACGGAGGACCCGGACGAAAAGTTTTTGCTGCAGGCGGATCTGGAAGGCGATTTTGTCGCGAATGCGTCGCTGAAAAAAATCTACCGGCGTATCTTTAATGTGCCTGTGAAGTACAATGTAAATTTCACCAAGACAAAGCACTGTGGAGACTACATTTCCTTTATGAGTCATCTGTTCGCGCAGATGGGGTATCATGGATGGGTGGTTTTGGTTGATGAGACGGAGCTGATGGGGCGTCTTGGCAAAAAGGCGCGCCTGAATGCATACAGGAACATGGCGAAATTTCTCATGCCGAATCTGTGCCCGGAAGCGACGTTTAGTATCTTTGCGCTCAGTGCTTCTTATGTGGAGGATGTTATCGAGGGCAAACATGAGTATATGAATCTTGAGGAGATCTATCCGGAGGAGCAGGAGCCGGCCAAATCGGTTCTGGACATGCTGACAAAGGCTCCTCAGCTGCTGCCATTGACGAAAGAAGAAATCAACGAGGTATTGTGCAAGATACAGGATTTCCACGGCAAAGCCTACGAGTGGACACCCAATTTGTCAGCGGCTTCTCTGGCGGCATCAACGCAGTCAGGCGGTTATCTGCTGCGCACCAAAATCCGCGCGGCAATCGAGTTCTTAGACCAGCTTTATCAGTATGGAAAGGCGGGAAATACGACCATCAATGAACTTGGGGAGGAGACATTTGAGGAAGATGTACCGGTGATTGATGATTTTTAATAGAGTCAGGTAAAAAATGACTGCCGTTGGCAGCCATTTTTTGTGCAGCTTTTTATCGAGGAAAAGACGGGGCATAATCAATCTGATTTATTTGGCTAAGGAACGGTTAAATTCATTTCATCTTCAGTTCCGAAGCAATACTTCCTAAAAGCTCCCAGGCAGCATCACGTTCCCTCTTTTGAGCCGGGGTCAATTCTGAATATGGACACAGCATGGGATGCTGCCGCGCTGCATCATTTCGTGCTGGTCCGTAACTCCAGTTGTAATAGGTATAAAAACGCAGCCAGCGGGTGTGGTCCAGTTTGCGGTACATATCCTGCATTGATGCGGATTGCTTTGTTATACAGTATTCCCTATATGCTTTTTCCGTTATTTCAGGAGTTAATTCTGTGATGGTCTCATCTCTCAAAAGAATCCGAATCTTCATCAGCAGATGGTCAGCAGCGGCTATTTTGGACTCACGGTGGAAATCATCAAGTTCTTCCCAGCTGAGTGTGGGATATGAGACGGACCGGCAGAATATTTCATTGATCATAATAGCTGCCTTATTTAATGTGGTTCTCATGATCTGTCCTGGCGTATAGATCTCTTCATTTGTTCCAAAATAAGATATGCCCGGAGCTTTTCGATTGCTGTGCAGGTGGATATGCCCCTGTATTTTATAATAATTGTTTAAGCGCCAGAAGATATTCCATCCATGCGGCTCGTCGTCAGTGCAGATGATGATACGGTCAGCCCGCGCCATAAGTTCATGATGTGTTTCCCATAATTCATCATAAAATAATAAAGAATCGGTTCTCTCAGATTCCTTTCCCAGAGAAAACATCATATGCAGATGTTCGTGCATGGCAAGAAATTTTTGGGCATCCCCAAAGACATGATAAGCCACATGTTGATCAACAGAGATGATGTTTGTCATGATTGCCCGCTCAAGAATGCAGCGCCCATAATTCCCAAACCCGATGATCACAATGTTTTTTTCATGACTGCACAGCGGTTTAGAGTGCCAGTACTGTCTGGCGCAGCAGTCATAACTGTGAAAAAATGTGATATTTCCTGAGAGATGGTCCTGCCCATTTGTTGTTCTTGCGTACACTTCTACAGGTAGTGTATGTAAATCGATCGCCCGGATGTTGATGCCAATATCGTTCTCTTTCATAAAGAATATTTTGCATTTTGTGCCGATGTTTTTCTTGTGTGCTACAATTCTGGCTGGGGATGTGTTGATAAACAGGCATGGATAGTCTGGAAATTCTGCCTGTTCGTCCCGTTTTTCACCAAATATGATGACAGTATCCGGGTCTTCCTTATAGATATTTTCAGCCAGTGTATTGGACTCTACCCCGTAATCTGCAAAATAGTACCAGTTTTTCTTTCGCTGAAAACCAAGCAGAAAGAGCGGAAGACCTTCACTGGTGACAAAAGAGATGACTGCGCCGAATAGTGTCATCATAATGCCGGCAGACAATAAGAGGAACACAACACCGATTGCTTGTCCCACAGGTGTCACTGGTGTCAGGTCACCATAGCCCACTGTAGTAAATGTAACAAGAGAATACCAGAATGCATCTTTGAAGGAACGGATTGTTGCACTGTTGTCCGTCGATTCAGACAGGCAGAGGATTGTCAGCAGCGCAATATAAATAATGAGCAAAAGAATCGTCATGCGCAGATAGATTTTGTTCTTTCTCTTCATAAGGTTCTGTCTCCTCGCTTTTATATCTATTATTATACACATTCTGAGAAAAAGGTAAATATACCATTCTATACTTTATCAGTATGCTTTTTATCTCTATATGTGGTATGATATATTAATATAGAGAAGATAAGGATCTGTAGAAAAATATCTGCCGCGAGACAGGAATCGGATCGAAGGAGAATCTATTGTTTTGGAATGGAGGATACAAATGGATTTTGAATTGAAAAGAATGCAGCAGTGTGTGATACGCATGGATGAGCACGAGACGGAGGCGGTAAAGATTGCAGCTGCCAATCTGGTAAAAGATTTAGAGCGCACTTTGAATGTAGCGGTGCAAGTGTCACGCATAACGAAGGAATCCAATGCAAAAGAATACAAAAAAGAGGGGGTCGCAGAGATTCTGGTCGGAACATTCAATGTGTCGGAGATATTCAATGAACTTGTGGATTTTTCAGACCTGTATGATGAGACAAACAGGCTGAGAAAGGAAGCATATCTGCACAGAATTTCCGCGGGCAGCCTGGTCATTGCGGGCAGTGACAGGCGGGGAACCATTTTTGGAATTTATGATTTCTGTGAAGCTTTGGGTGTATCTCCATGGTATTTTTGGGCCGATGTGCCAGTGAGGAAAAGGCAGAAGTTTATGCTGCCAGGAGATTATGCAAAAGTGGATTACCCTTCGGTGGAATACCGCGGCATTTTTATCAATGACGAGGAAGAGCTGGATGCATGGGTGCAAAATTATATGGGGGAACCAACAATCGGCGTGAAAACGTATGAGAAGGTGTTCGAGCTGCTGCTGCGCCTGAAGGCAAACTATATCTGGCCGGCAATGCATGTCAACTCGTTCAACGTATCACCGGAAAACGGCGCATTGGCAGACCGCATGGGCATTGTGATTGGAACTTCCCACTGTGATATGCTGATGCGTTCCAACAATCGGGAGTGGAAGCCCTGGATTCAGAAAAAGGGTTATACGGATGCAGTTTATGACTATTCCATTGAGGGACGAAACAGAGAAATCCTGCGGGAGTACTGGAAGGAGAGTGTGGAGCAGAACCGAGATTTTGAGGTGTGCTACACACTTGGTATGCGCGGCATTCACGATTCCGGATTTGAGACAGAAGCTTTGAAGGGGCAAAATGAGGAGGAAATCAGAAATGCCAAGATAGCCCTTCTGGAGAAAATTATCGCGGACCAGCGCGAGATACTAAAAGACACACTTGGGCACAAGACGATGATGACTTTTATCCCATATAAAGAAGTGCTGGAGTTGTACGACAATGGATTGAACATACCAGAGGATATGACGCTTGTGTGGGCCAATGACAACTATGGCTATATCCGCCGTTATCCGTCTGAGGAGGAAAAGAGGAGAAGAGGCGGCAATGGTATTTACTATCACAATTCCTACTGGTCGCCGCCAAGCATGTCCTATGTATTTCTCTGCTCAATTCCGCTGGCGCACACCAGGAATGAGCTGCAGAAGGCGTGGGATGAGGGAATCCGTAAGCTGTGGGTGCTCAACAGCGGCGCTATGAAGCCGTTAGAGCAGGAGATTACTTTTTTCCTAAGGCTGGCATGGGAAATCGGAAAGCCGGATGCGTTGACGGAGGACGTGGAAGCCTTTGTTGAGGATTGGGTTGACAACACTTTTTCAGGGAAAATTGGTAGTCAGGTGTCTATGCTGCTCAATGATTTCTCACAGCTGACCAATGTGCGCAAGGTGGAGAATATGGACAGTGATGCCTTTTCGCAGACTGCATATGGTGATGAGGCAGCGGTGCGCATTCACCGGTATGAGGAGCTGTTTTCACAGGGGAACATGCTGTATGAAATGCTGCCCAGGGAGGAAAGAGATGCCTTTTTTCAGCTGGTGCTGATGCGGATTCATGCCGCTTATTTCACGAATCTCTCCTATTATTATGGGGATCGGAGCACACTGATGTACGAGCGCGGGAATATGCAGGCGGCTGCTTGTTACACAGGGAAATCAAGGGAAGCGGAGGATGCCCGCAGACGACTTCTGCATTACTATAATCATGAGATGAGTGGAGGGAAATGGAATGGTATCTTGAATCCAGAGGGGTTCCCTCCCCCGCGCGCAGCGATGATGCCGGTCTGCACCCCACCGTTGAAAATTGAGAGAAGGCCGTCTATGCGCGTGGATATCTGGAACGGGGATGAGGAGCTTTGTTTTGTGATGCCTGGGGAGAAATGGATCGAGATTGGCAATATGGGAAACGGTGAATTTGCGGTTAAGATGCAGGCGCCTGAGTGGGTGATACTCTCTGAGGAACAGGCCGTAATCCATGGGGAAAAGAGAATCCTTGTGCGCGTGGATGATGTATCCAGAGACCGCGAGGGGGAACTTCTAATAGAGAGTATGGGGGAGGTGCGGCGTGTTCCGGTTAGGACAGTGAAATCAGAATATGCGGAGAACGGTTGTGCGCTGGAGGAAGATGGACTGATTGTACTGGAGGGAGACGCTTTTGATAATGTGGATTTGAAGAATGAAAACATTCAGTCTGACAATTCGACAGAGAAAGACTTTAAGCTGATTTCCAGGCTGGGGCGTATGCAAGGCAGTTTGGTGGAGGCATGTGTGCAGAGGGTGCATGGTGGCAAAAACTTAGAAGAGGCATCAGCAAAAGAGATCACATCAAGAGCAAAGCCTCTGCGTTATCGTTTTGCAGCAGTTAGCAAGGGAGAATTTTTGCTCGAAATCCACCGTTTTCCGTCGCTCAATTCTGTCGAAAGGCTTCGCATCGGAATATCGCTGGACGCAGGACCAGTGCAGGTTGTCGAGTCGTTTTCAAACGATGAGTGGCGCGGCGGCTGGAAGAAAAATGTGCTCAACAACGTAGACCGCCTCTATTTGAAACTTTCGGTTTCAGATGTGGGAATGCATCAGCTTTGCGTGTGGGCGATTGACAAATATTTTGCCTTTTCACGAATCGTAATCTATACGGGTCTGAGAAAAGAAAATAATCTGGCTGGTATCAGAGGAGCGCAGCCGCTGCCCGTCGAACGGGACTGGCCGGTGTGGTGTGATTTGTTTTATGGAAAACATGAGCTGCTGCCCAGACCTGTATTTTATGCTGCCCCCGAAAATAGCAGTGACACGCTCACCGTGAATTGTCAGATGGTGCAAGCGGAATGCTATGGAAGTGAAGTGACACCGGACTGGTATTTGGAGCGGGGGAAACATGTTTTTGTGGAAGCGGACAGTGCGATTCGGATTGATGCGGCGACAGCACTGGCCCAGAGTGATTTTGCATGGGCGGATTCTGATAGTGATAAAGGATTTTGGCGTCATTGCAGCAGCGAATCGTTTGGGCGCAGTGGGATTGCCATGTATATCAGGACACCAGGACTGGACTGGACACCAGAGAGTGCTCCCAGTTTGAATTATCGCATTCAGTGTGAGGGTGGTATCTATATGTTGTGGATACTGTCCAAATTCAATGTGCGGGAGGAGGGTATTTTCGGCATTGGAATAGACAGGGAAATCATAGCACAGGACAGACTATATGGAAATGGCAGGCTGTGGCGTTACGAGGCAGAGCAGATTTACCGCTGGGTGCCGGCGGCACAGATACAGCTTGGCAAAGGGGAACATGAACTGCATATCTATGCGCTTGCATCAGGCATGCGGTACGACAGGTTTTACCTGACAGGCAAAGGGGAAAAGCCGCCGATGGATACGGAGTGGATGTAGGTGCAACGGGGATAAGGAGAAAAGTTCATTTAAAATTCATTGAATTTATGTGTGTTATCTGCTACAATAGTCATTGATTTGTGCAGTTATGGTTTTATGTTAATCAAAATCATGCTGTGAAAAGAAGATATTTGTAACAATGCATCCTTCTGTTCGGTTGAATAGATAGGACAGCATGGTTATAAAAGATTATGTAGATTGGAGCCGCAGATGAGTATTATAGAAAAAGTATTCGGTACACACAGTGATCGCGAATTAAAAAGAATTGAACCCATCGTAAAAAAGATCGAAAGCTATCGCGATGAGATGGGAAAGCTCACCGACGAGGAACTTCGGGGCAAGACCGCAGAGTTCAAGAAGAGAGTGGCGGAGGGTACCAGCCTTGATGACATTCTCCCGGAGGCTTATGCAGTCGTTCGCGAGGGCGCGAAGCGTGTACTCAATCAGGAACATTACAGGGTACAGCTGATCGGTGGGATTGTCCTGCATCAGGGACGCATCGCTGAGATGAGAACCGGTGAAGGTAAGACACAGACAGCGCTTCTCCCCGCTTACCTGAATGCGCTGGAGGGAAAAGGTGTACATGTTGTCACAGTCAATGACTATCTGGCAAAGCGTGATGCCGAGTGGATGGGGCAGGTCCACGAGTTTCTGGGACTTAGGGTTGGCGTCGTGTTAAACGACATGAAACCCGACGAGAGACGAGAGGCGTATAATTGCGATATCACCTATGTCACCAACAATGAGCTTGGTTTTGATTACCTGCGTGACAACATGGTAATCTACAAGGAACAGCTTGTTCTCAGGGAGCTTCATTATGCCATCATCGACGAGGTGGATTCCGTGTTGATTGATGAGGCGCGGACACCGCTGATCATATCAGGACAGAGCAGCAAATCCACAAAACTTTATGAAGTATGTGATATTCTGGCAAGGCAGATGAAGCGCGGCGAGGACATTCCGGAAATGACCAAGATGGATTTCGTCATGGGCGTGGAACAGGAGGAGACCGGCGACTTTATCGTGAATGAGAAGGACAAGGTCGTAAATCTCACAGCTGCGGGCGTGGAGCGCGTGGAGAAATTCTTCCAGATTGAGAACCTTGCAGATCCCGAGAACCTTGAGATACAGCACAATATCATTCTGGCATTAAGGGCTCATAACCTGATGTTCCGCGATCAGGATTATGTGGTGAAGGATGACGAGGTGCTGATCGTCGACGAGTTTACAGGGCGCATTATGCCGGGACGCCGTTATTCCGATGGTCTGCATCAGGCGATTGAGGCAAAAGAGCATGTCAAAGTAAAGCGGGAAAGCAAGACACTTGCGACAATCACGTTCCAGAATTTCTTTAACAAGTTTGTCAAGAAGTGTGGGATGACTGGTACAGCGCTCACGGAGGAAAAGGAGTTTCGCGATATCTACGGAATGGACGTTGTTGTCGTGCCGACAAACCGTCCGGTAGTGCGTATCGACCATCAGGACAGTGTCTATAAGACGAGAAAAGAGAAGCTGAAGGCAATTGTGGATGCAGTGGAGAACGCACATTCCACAGGGCAGCCCGTTCTTGTTGGTACGATTACCATTGAGGCGAGCGAGGAATTAAGTAAAATGCTCACAAGGCGCGGCATTCAGCACAAAGTCTTGAACGCAAAGTTCCATGAGCTCGAGGCGGAAATTGTCGCAGATGCCGGACAGCATGGCTCTGTCACAATCGCGACGAATATGGCGGGACGTGGTACCGATATCAAACTTGACGAGGAGGCGAGGGCCGCAGGTGGTCTCATGATTATCGGTACGGAGCGCCATGAGTCAAGGCGTATTGACAATCAGCTGAGAGGTCGTGCCGGCCGTCAGGGAGATCCCGGTATGTCACGGTTTTATATTTCACTCGAGGACGATCTCATGCGTCTGTTCGGCTCCGAGCGGCTGATTAATATGTTCAATACACTTGGTATTCCCGAGGGACAGGAGATTGAGCACAAGATGCTCACAAGCGCCATCGAGAACGCGCAGAAGAAGATCGAGAGCAACAACTTTGGTATCAGAAAAAATCTCCTGGAATATGATCAGGTCATGAATGAGCAGCGTGAGATTATCTATGAGGAGCGCCGCCGTGTTCTTGACGGTGAGAGTATGCGGGACGCAATCTATAAGATGATCACGGACATCGTCGAGAGCTCGGTAGACACGGCAGTCAATGACGATTTGGAGCCGGAAGAGTGGGATTTGAAGGAATTAAACACACTGCTTCTCCCGATTGTCCCGATTCATCCGATAGTGCTTGAGCGTGTTTCTAAGAAAACGAAAAACGGCTTGAAGCATCAGCTAAAGGAGGAGGCGGTCAAGCTCTATGAGAGCAAGGAGGCAGAGTTCCCCGAGCCGGAAAATATACGTGAGATTGAGCGCGTCCTTCTGCTGAAGGTGATTGACCGTAAGTGGATGGATCACATAGATGACATGGATCAGCTCCGCCAGGGTGTAGGCCTGCAGGCGTATGGGCAGAGAGACCCGCTTGTAGAATATAAAATGAACGGGTACGAAATGTTTGACGCCATGACGGCCAACATCAAGCAGGATACAGTGCGCCTGCTGCTGCATGTAAAGGTGGAACAGAAGGTAGAGCGCGAGGAAGTGGCAAAAGTTACCGGTACGAACAAGGATGATACCTTACAGAAGGGACCCAAGATGCGGGCTGAGGCAAAAGTGTATCCAAACGACCCATGTCCATGTGGAAGTGGAAAGAAATATAAACAGTGTTGTGGCAGGAAAGCATAAAAAGGCTTTGCGCTATTTCAGATATGAAAAAGGTGGTGAACGCAATGGTAGAACTCGACCAGATGAAACAGGAGTTACAGACCTACGAAAGTCCATTAGCGGAAGTGAGGGATTCACTTTGACCTCGCTAATAAGGAGAGGCGGATTGAAGAGCTGGAGCGCGAGATGGAGGCACCTGGATTTTGGGATGATCCTGACCGCTCAAACAGACAAATGAAAGAACTAAAACAGTTGAAGGACACTGTGGAGCAATGCAACGGGCTTAAGTCGCAGTACGAGGATATTGAGACTTTGATTGAAATGGGGTATGAGGCCGAGGACGCTGAGATGATACCGGAGATTCGGGAAGAGTTAGACGGGTTTATCGAGACGTTCGAGGCGCTCCGCATCAGCACACTGTTGTCAGAGGAATATGACAAGTGCAATGCAATTCTTAAATTGAATGCGGGTGCAGGGGGCACAGAGAGCTGCGACTGGGCCGGAATGCTCTACCGTATGTACACCAGATGGGCAGAGCGGAAAGGTTTTTCCGTCGAAGTGCTGGATTTCCTTGATGGGGATGAGGCGGGCATCAAATCCGTCACCTTTCAGGTGAACGGTGAGAATGCCTATGGATATCTCAAGTCAGAGAAAGGCGTGCACAGACTCGTGCGCATCTCACCCTTTAACGCGCAGGGAAAGCGCCAGACTTCTTTTGTGTCGCTTGACGTCATGCCGGATATCGAGGAAGATCTGGATGTGGAGATTAATGAGGATGATCTGCGGATTGACACGTACCGAAGCAGCGGTGCAGGCGGTCAGCATATCAACAAAACCTCCTCGGCGATTCGCATTACCCATATTCCGACAGGAACGGTAGTTCAGTGTCAGAATGAGCGCTCCCAGTTCCAGAACAAGGACAAGGCGATGCAGATGCTGAGGGCAAAACTGTATCTCTTAAAACAGGAGGCAAACGCGGAAAAACTTTCCGATATACGCGGAGAAGTGAAGGAGATCGGATGGGGGAACCAGATTCGCTCCTATGTCATGCAGCCCTATACCATGGTGAAAGACCACAGGACGAACTTTGAGTCAGGAAATGTGGATGCGGTTATGGATGGTGCATTAGATGGATTCATCAATGCATATCTCAAGTGGAAAAACACATAAAAAGCAGGCTTTGCCTGCTTTTTATGTGTTCTCATTTTCGATTAGACGATTGGGCTGGTAATTGTCTTATTACGCACAGACATAATATCCAGATAGAAATTAGTCAGGGCCATGTTCATATACGGAAGCACCCAGATCAACGTGATGCAGCATGTGAAGATGCTGAGTACGAGTGCGGGAAGAAAGCTGACATACAGCAGAAATAACCGCAGTTTATTTCCACTCATGACTTCAAAGCTCTTTTTCAGAATTGTCGTCGCACTCCAGTTCGGAAAGTCGAGGATCATGTAAAATGCCGGGAAAAAGGGCAGCGTCAATATGAGTGAAATGACGGCACACACAAACATGATCAGGTAAAATTTCATCATGGCATTGTATAAAATACTGTAAGATTCCAGCAGTTCGTAACTGTCGACGGTACTTCCCGCAAGTAAAGCGCGCAAATCAGTGCCGCCAGATCCGGCGAAAAGAGGAATGGAATTAATTACATTCAAATATTGCACGGATGCGATTTCCAGCGGAATCATGCAAATGGATTCGATGACAGCGATAACAGCGCCGATTTTCAGAATCTTGACAATATCCTGCTGAAAGCCGCAGAACAGATCTTTGATAGCACTTGGCATATTGCAGGCTGATTTCAGGAAAACAAAAGCCGCCCCGACATTTAAGACGGAGACAATGACCTGCACGATAAATACGAAAATGTAGTTGAAGACAAACCCGATTGTCGTGTTTGTAGGAATCAGGGCGGAGACAAGATCGACTGCCAAAAAGGATATGATAAATTTGAGCAGGATTGTTCCGATTAGGATTCCCAGATACTGGCCAGTCTGCATTCTCGCCAGAAATTTTATTTCAGAGTTGCTTTTATATTGTGGCTGCATAATTGTGAAGTCCTTTCTTGCCATATAAATGGCGGTACTGCCATGACGGCGACACCTATTAACACATTGTATCATGTTTAATACAAGAAAACAATGAAATCTAAGTGAAATTTTCTTGAATCGCATTGAATTTTATCATATAATTGTAATATCGTTGTCTGGGGTGTTGTACAGACAGCAATATTAGGATAAAGAAGGAAAAGTTAAGCTATGGATATCATTTTAAAGCTAAAAGAAGAACTAAATGTAGAAAAGTGGCAGGTTGAAGCTGCCGTAAAACTCATAGATGAGGGAAATACCATCCCGTTCATCTCCAGATACCGCAAGGAAGTGACAGGATCGCTCAACGATGAAGTGCTGCGAAACCTCAACGAGAGACTGGGCTACCTCAGAAATCTGGAGGAGAAGAAAGAACAGGTGCTTGGAAGCATCGAGGAGCAGGGGAAGCTCACTGAGGAGCTGAAAGCAAAGATTCTCGCTGCGGAGACGATGGTGGCTGTCGATGATCTGTATCTTCCATACAGACCAAAAAGAAAGACACGCGCCAGCGTTGCCAAGGAGAAAGGGCTTGGCGGGCTGGCAGACATTATTCTGGCACAGGAGACGGCAAAGCCGCTGATTACAGAAGCAGAGAGTTTTGTGAGCGGGGAAAAGGGCGTCAACAATGTCAAGGAAGCCTTGCAGGGAGCCATGGATATTATTGCGGAAATGATATCGGACGAAGCCGATTACAGAACCTATATTCGCCAGGCGACGTTTGACGAAGGAAAAATTACAAGCACCGCCAAGGATGCGAAGGCACAGAGCGTGTACGAAATGTACTATGATTTTGAGGACCCGGTCAATAAGGTCGCCGGGCACAGGGTACTTGCACTGAACAGGGGAGAAAATGAAAAGATTCTCACAGTGAAGATCGAGGCGCCCACAGAGCGTATTATCCGCTTCCTTGAGAAGAAAATCATCACAAAGGACAACGAAAATACAACGCCGGCACTGCAGGAGACCATAGCAGACAGCTACAACAGGCTGATTGCGCCGGCCATCGAGAGAGACATCAGAAACGAGCTCACGGAGAAAGCGGAGGACGGGGCGATCGCTGTGTTTGGCAAGAATCTGGAGCAGCTTCTCATGCAGCCTCCAATTGCTGGAAAAGTCGTTCTTGGCTGGGATCCCGCATTTCGGACAGGCTGTAAGCTCGCCGTAGTAGATGAGACAGGAAAGGTGCTTGACACCAAGGTCATCTATCCGACAGCGCCCCAGAATAAAGTCGAGGAGGCAAAAAAGGAGCTCAAAAAGCTGATCAGCAAGTACAATGTAAGCCTGATTTCCGTCGGAAACGGGACTGCCTCACGTGAGTCCGAACAGGTGATTGTAGACCTGATCAAGGAGCTTGACACACCAGTACAGTATGTCATCGTAAATGAGGCGGGCGCATCCGTATATTCTGCGAGTAAGCTTGCGACAGAGGAGTTTCCGAACTTTGACGTGGGACAGAGAAGTGCAGCGTCCATTGCAAGGCGCCTGCAGGATCCGCTGGCAGAGCTTGTTAAGATTGATCCAAAGTCTATCGGGGTAGGGCAGTACCAGCATGACATGAACCAGAAAAAGCTCAGCCAGGCGCTGAACGGAGTCGTGGAGGATTCCGTCAACAGGGTAGGGGTAGATCTGAATACAGCCTCCGCTTCGCTGCTGGAATATATATCCGGTATCAACAAGACCATCGCCAAAAACATTGTCGATTACAGGGAGACAAACGGGCGGTTCCGGAACAGAAAGCAGTTGTTGAAGGTGGCAAAGCTGGGGCCGAAAGCCTATGAGCAGTGCGCAGGATTTATGCGCATTCTTGACGGAGACAATCCGCTGGATGCCACCAGTGTGCATCCAGAGTCGTACGATGCGGCACTGAAGCTTTTGGAGAAACTCAATATTTCCATGGAGGACTTAAAGGAAATCCAGAAAAAAGCGGCGTCTGCAAAATCTGCGAAACCGACAAAACAGGACAGCAAAAACAATAAAAAGAACCCTAAAAAACAGAACATTGTCATCAAAAACACCAATACAGCTATGGGAAAAGCGCTTGCGGCCGCCATGGGCAGCGTGACGCTCGATGCACCGCAGGCGCAGAGCAGGCAAGAGGATACATCTGCACAGCAGCAGATCGAAGGCGGACTTGAGAGACGCGTCAAGGACAAGAAGAAGATGGCAGAGGAGCTTGGAATCGGCGAGATTACGCTGACCGATATCTTAAAAGAGCTCGAGAAACCTGCGCGGGACCCGCGCGAGAACATGCCAAAACCCATTCTCCGAAGTGACGTTCTCGAGATGAAAGACTTAAAGCCGGACATGATATTAAAGGGAACTGTCCGGAATGTCATTGATTTCGGTGTCTTTGTGGATATCGGAGTACATCAGGATGGTCTGGTGCACATTTCCCAGATTACCAATAAATTCATCAAACATCCGCTCGAGGCGGTCAGTGTAGGGGATATTGTGGATGTGAAGGTACTCGATGTGGATCTCGCTAAGAAGAGGATATCTTTGACAATGCGGTTAGATCAGGATAGCAAAAAGTCTTAATATATATTAATAATTTGGAAAACTACAAAAGTCCATTATCAGTTATGGAAATATGACTGATAATGGACTTTTTGTATGTTTTAGAATGTGATTTCGATCACATTTGCACCCAGATCAGGTGTGACAATCGAATCATTTCCCTCGATTGTCAAAAAACCGTTAACCGCATTGGCTGCACGCATATTTACCATGCGGATAGTGTATGGCTTGCTGCCGTCTGCAGTCACGAGAATGCTGTGCCCTTGTCTCTTAATGGAGGCAGAGAGTTCGACAATATTGTTCATGCCGTATACTTCTGCATCAATTTTTATTCCGTCATGAACGGCATACACGCGAAGTTCGCAGCCGTCCGCGTAGTCGTAATCCGGTCTGTCGTCATGTGCACCGATTACCACAACCGAATTCTCGCGCACCATCAGAGGAAGGCTGAGATATCCGTGCTGTTCTGCAATCCAAGTACCGCCCCGGTATTCCTTTCCTGTAAAGAAGTTTGTCCAGATACCTTGAGGCAGATAGTATTCCGCCCGGCTTTCGTCGTTGAAAACCGGAGCCACAAGCAGGCTGTCGCCGAGCATATACTGTTTGTCGAGATAGTGGCAGTTCCTGTCCTTTGTAAACTCGAGCACCATGCTTCGCATGCTTGGAATTCCCTGTGTGGCAGCAGTGACAGCAGTCTTATATAAATAAGGCATCAGCTTTGCTTTCAGGCGTGTGAAGAAGCGGACGACGTCGACAGCCTCCTCGTCATATACCCATGGCACGCGGTAGGACTGGCTGCCGTGGAGTCTGCTGTGGGAGGAGAGCAGGCCGAAAGCGACCCAGCGCTTGTATACATCAGCCGTGGAAGTGTGCTCAAATCCGCCGATATCATGCGCCCAGAAGCCAAAACCTGACATGCAGAGGGACAGACCGCCGCGCAGACTTTCCTCCATGGACTCGTAGTCGGACCAGCAGTCACCGCCCCAGTGCACAGGGAATTTCTGACCGCCCACCGTCGCAGAGCGGGCAAAGAGTACGGCCTGCCCTTTTCCGCGCTTTCGCTCAAGCAGTTCGTAAACGCATTTATTATACAAATAGGTATAGTAGTTGTGCATTTTCTTTGGGTCGGAACCGTCATGATAGATGGCATCCGTCGGGATCCGCTCACCGAAATCTGTCTTGAAGCAGTCTACCCCCATGTCAAGCAGGATTTCCAGCTTGTCCTGGAACCATTTCCATGCGGCCGGATTTGTAAAGTCCACGATCGCCATGCCTGGCTGCCACATATCCCACTGCCAGACCTGACCGTTGGGACGTCTGATAAAGTATCCCTTTTTCATACCTTCCTTGAAAAGAACCGATTCCTGCCCGATGTAGGAGTTAATCCATACACAGACATTCAATCCTTTGTCCTTGATGCGCTTTAGCATACCGACTGGGTCAGGAAATATACTGCTGTCCCACAAAAAGTCGCTCCAGTGGAATTCTTTCATCCAGAAGCAGTCAAAATGAAAGGTTCTCAGAGGAATTCCCCTGTCAAGCATGCCGTCGACAAAGCGCATGACGGTCTCTTCATCATAGTCTGTCACGAATGAGGTGGAGAGCCATAAACCAAAGGTCCACGGCGCGGGAAGTCCCGGCTTTCCGGTGATATCGGTATATCTTCTCAGCACATCTTTCATCCCGGGACCATTGATCACAAAGTAGTCGAGGTAAGTGCCTTCCACAGAGAATGCAGTCTTTGTGACTGTCTCCGTGCCGATTTCAAATTCCACGTTTTCCGGGTGGTTTACAAAGACACCGTAGCCTTTGCTTGAGACATAAAATGGAATATTTTTGTAGCACTGTTCTGTGCTGGTTCCGCCGTCGGCATTCCAGATCTTTACACTTTGGCCGTTTTTGACAAACGGGGTAAAGCGTTCGCCCAGACCATATATTTTCTCATCAACGCCCAGACCAAGCTGCTGGCGCATGTATGTGTCATGATTGTCACCTCTGTCGTAGGCAGGCCCGCGCCAGTCTGTCTTCATCAGGGCGAGGTCATTTTCTTTGGATTCCGTGACCAGCTTACCATTCCGTGTATATCTCATATACCAGGTATTTTTGCCGATTTCGAGGGCAAGAGAACCACTGTAAATAATGATGCGTTCCTCATTTTCATCTACCGTAAGAGGTCTTGCGTCAGCGTTGATCTCAAACGCCGGATAGGTGTTTACCGCGCCAAGATGATGATAGGTCTGCACGCGGATTACTTCATCCATGGGGGCTGTGATGACCAGCGTCAGATTGATGCCGCCGAGAGTGTCACCTCTCCCTTTGATGCGGATTGTCGGTGCGCAGACTGTCACTTTGTCCGTCTCTGTCTTTGCAAAATAAGCCTGCTGTGGCGCGAAGCATTCACAGCCTTCCTGCTGAAGCCAGCAGCCATTACTGAATTTCATCATTACCTCTTTTCTGTGCCGGCCTCGATATAGAATGGATATTGCAAACAATTTGGAAATGCTGCACCCGGCACTGTGCAGACGTATATTTGTATCATACCATATATGAACAAAAAGGAAATGAAATAATTTGATTATTTTAATATTATTTTTTAAATACATTGGTCAAAACGGTTGATATGTGGTAAAATAATGATAAATACAGACCGAAGGAAATAGAATTGATATTTGAGTGGGATGAAGATAAGAACAAAAAAGCATGGCATTGATTTTGAGACTGCGATACTGGCGTTCGGTGATATGCAGAGAATTGAAATCTTTGATATAGAACATCGCGTAGAAGAGGATCGTACAATAGGATCGGATAAAAAAGTTCGGGAAATAATCAAATAAAGGAGGAATTTGTATGAAGCTTACTTTTGTAGGTGCGGACCACCAGGTGACGGGGAGCTGTCATTTTCTGCAGGCGTGCGGCAAAAACATTCTCGTGGACTGTGGGATGCAGCAGGGCTCCAACCCGTTTGAGTGCTGCGAGATGCCGGTTGATGAGGCGCAGATAGACTATGTGTTTCTGACACATGCGCACGTGGACCATTCGGGGAATCTGCCGCTTTTGTATGCGAAAGGGTTCCGGGGACAGGTGTTTACGACGGAGGCGTCTGCCGACCTGTGCTCCATCATGCTCCGCGACTGTGCGCATATCCAGATGCAGGAGGCCGAGTGGAAAAACAGAAAGGCAAAGAGACACTCTGGACTTCCGCTGGTGGAGCCGGCGTACACCATGGAGGATGCGGACGGGATTATCAGAAACATTGTTCCTTGCGCGTACAATCAGGATGTCGAGATCAGCGACGGAGTGAGAATTCGTTTTACCGATGTGGGACACTTGCTTGGTTCCGCCAGCATCGAGGTCTGGCTGACCGAGGGCGATGTGACAAAAAAGGTTGTATTTTCTGGTGATATCGGCAACAAAAACCAGCCGCTGATCAAAGATCCGATCTACACAAAAGAGGCGGATTATGTTGTCATGGAGGCGACTTACGGTGACCGGTATCACGCGAAGCAGAAGGAAGGATATGTGTCAGACCTTGCCGAGGTAATCAACAAAACCTTTGCAAAGGGCGGCAATGTAGTCATTCCCTCTTTTGCAGTGGGCAGAACGCAGGAGATTCTGTATTTCCTGAGAAAAATCAAGGCAGACAATATGATTCCGGATTTTCCGGGGTTTGAGGTGTATGTCGACAGCCCGCTCGCTGTGGAAGCGACGGGAGTATTTCAGAAAAATATCTACACATGCTTCGACGAGGAGGCGATGGAACTGGTGAACAAGGGGATCAATCCGCTGAATTTCCCAGGATTGAAGCTTGCCATCACAAGCGAGGAGTCAAAAGAGATCAACTTTGACGAGGCGCCCAAAGTTATTATCTCCGCGAGCGGCATGTGCGAGGCAGGACGAATCAGGCATCACTTAAAGCACAACCTCTGGCGGCCAGAGTGTACGATATTATTTGTGGGGTATCAGGCAGCAGGGACACTCGGACGTATCTTAATAGAAGGTGCGGACGAAGTAAAACTGTTCGGCGAGGCTGTCGAAGTTCGCGCAAAGATCACGCAGCTGCCGGGACTGAGCGGCCATGCGGATAAAGGCGGTCTGCTTGAGTGGGTGAATGCTTTTGAGAAGAAGCCTGACAAGGTGTTTATCGTACATGGTGAGGACACTGCATGCAGTTTGTTTGCGGAATGCCTGAGACTAGAGCATGGCCATGATGCGTATGCGCCGTATTCTGGCACAAGAGTAGATCTGATCACAGGAGCTGTTGAGTTTGAGGCATCGCCTGTCGCTGTCAAGAAGCGTATGCGCAGTGTATCTGATGTATTTGCAAGGCTGCTTGCAGCTGGACAGAGACTGATTGCAGTGATCTATAAGAATGAAGGCAGGGCAAATAAGGATTTGGCAAAATTTGCAGATCAGATTAATTCTCTTGCAGATAAATACGATCAGTGAAACGCATGAAAAAAGAAAAACTTGTAGATTTTGCAGAATAAGATGACTGTGTGGCCTGAAATTGTTCAGATAGCACACTATGGGAAGTGTCAGGAGGAAGACAAAGATATGAATATTATAGCGGCTGTGGATAAGAATTGGGCGATCGGTTTCCAGAATCGTCTTTTGGTCCGGATTCCAAGGGACCAGCAGATATTTCGGGAGATGACCGAGGGAAAAGTGATTGTCATAGGCAGAAAAACTTTGGAGTCATTTCCGCAGAAGCAGCCGCTGAAAAACCGCGTGAATATTATCCTGTCACGCGACACAAAATATGCGGTCAAAGGTGCTGTTGTAGTTCACTCCATGGAGGAGCTTCTGGAGGAACTCAAAAAGTATGATACGGACGATGTCTATGTGGCGGGGGGAGCGAGCGTGTATGAACAGCTCCTTCCTTACTGCGACACGGCGCATATTACGAAAATTGATTATACATATCAGGCGGATGCATATTTCCCGCGGCTTGACGGGATGGAGGACTGGGAACTGACCGCGGACAGCGAGGAGCAGACCTATTTTGACATCGAGTACTATTTTCTGAAATATGAGCGAAAAAAGTAGAGGAAATGTTGACTTTTGCGGCTGGCAGTATAATAATAAGGAATTGAAAGAACTGATTGGAAATGGAGGATGCAGGCTGTTTTTGATAAGTTCATAGGGAGTGTGGCGGCACTCAACAAAAAGAGGAGGAGAACTTGAAATGGAAAAAAAAGATTTGGATTGGTCCAGCCTGGGATTTGGCTACAGACAGACTGAGAAACGGTACGTTGCGAACTTTAAAGACGGTGTATGGGATGACGGTGTTCTCACAGACGATGCCAACATTGTGTTAAATGAGTGCGCTGGTGTTCTGCAGTATGCACAGACTTGCTTTGAAGGGTTGAAGGCATATACGACCCAGGATGGAAAGACCGTTGTGTTCCGGCCGGATTTGAATGAACAGCGCATGTATGACAGCTGTGTGCGTCTTGAGATGCCAACGCTTCCAGAAGGTCGTTTTGTGGAGGCCGTGAAGCAGGTAGTCAAGGCGAACGAGGCATATGTACCGCCATATGGTTCCGGTGCGACACTCTATGTGAGGCCTTATATGTTTGGAACGAACGCGGTGATCGGTGTCAAGCCGGCCGACGAATATCAGTTCCGGATTTTTACAACACCTGTAGGACCGTATTTCAAGGGCGGCGCGAAACCTCTTACAATAAAAGTCAGCGAATTTGACCGTGCAGCACCACATGGGACAGGCCATATCAAAGCAGGGCTCAACTATGCAATGAGTCTGCATGCGATAGTCACCGCTCACAAGGAAGGCTTCGACGAGAATATGTATCTGGACCCGGCAACGCGCACCAAAGTGGAGGAGACCGGCGGCGCAAACTTCCTTTTTGTGACAAAGGACAACAAAGTAGTCACTCCAAAGTCAGACAGCATTCTCCCGTCAATCACACGCCGCTCTCTAATGATTGTGGCAAAGGACTATCTTGGACTGGAAGTGGAGGAGCGGGAAGTGCTCTTTGATGAGGTCAGGGATTTTGCTGAGTGCGGATTGTGTGGCACAGCAGCAGTGATTTCACCTGTAGGAAAGATTGTCAACAAGGGTGAAGAAATCTGTCTGCCTTCTGGTATGGATGAGATGGGATCTGTGACCAGGAAGCTCTATGATACACTGACTGGGATTCAGATGGGGCGCATTGAGGCGCCGAAAGGCTGGATTGTAGAGATCTGACAAAGAGAAAAGAAAACAGGCAGGATAAAGATATACACAGTGAAATCCGCTATGGCGGAACAAAAAGATATGTGTGGAATTATATATTGTAAGAATGAAGCGAACAGGGCTGATTTGGGTTTTCTAAATCAGCTCTGTTTCTATTTTCAGACATGATTTAGCAGGCAGAAAAACAATAGATACAGGTGTTGTTTGTGGGCAGGAATAAAGCAGGGATACCGATATGAAATCGATTACACACTATTTCACAAAAAACAAAACGTAAAATTATGGAAAATGCCAATTTACAACTTAGACACAAAGATGTATGATAAAATCATAAATGAAATCGATTACACATAGACGACTGATAGTGTCAGAAAACATAATCGCGGAGGTGGCAGGATATGATGAGGTTCAATGGAAAATCTGTCTACAAGGGCATCGCAGTCGGTCCGGTGCTGGTTCTGAGACAGGAAGAACAGAAAGTAAGGCGAAGCAAGGTAGAAGATCCCAATGCGGAGATGGAGCGGGTTCGTCAGGCAGTCGGCGCAGCGCAGGAGCAGCTGCAGAAATTGTACGACAAGGCAGTTGCGGAAGTCGGTGAGGCGAGCGCAGCGATCTTTGAGGTACATCAGATGATGCTGGAGGATGAGGATTATCTGGATGCGGTCATCAATATGATTCGGACAGAGCTGGTGGGCGCGGAATATGCGGTTGCTGTGACAGGTGACAATTTCTCTGAAATGTTTGCAGGAATGGATGACGAGTACATGAAAGCCAGGGCAGCAGATGTGAAGGACATCTCAAACCGCCTGATTCAATGTCTGAGCGGCAGCAGGGAAAACGGTCTGGAACTGCGGGAGCCGTCAATTATCGTGGCGGACGATCTGAGCCCGAGCGAGACCGTGCAGATGGATAAGCAGAAGATTCTGGCGATCGTCACAGTGCACGGTTCGGCAAACTCCCACACATCGATTCTTGCCCGCATGATGAACATTCCGGCGTTGATCGGCGTCCCGATGGAGTTGGAAAAAATTTCATCGGGCATGAAGGCTGTCGTTGACGGAATGCAGGGCGAAGTCATCTTTGAACCGGATGAGTCCGTGTGTGCGGAGGCGGAGAAAAAGATTGAACAGGAAAAGGAAAAGCGGTGTCTCCTGCAGGAGCTGAAAGGCAGAGAAAACGTCACATTGAGCGGAAAGAAGGTTCATATTTATGCCAACATCGGCGGCGTTGGCGATGTAGGATATGTTCTGGAAAATGATGCGGGCGGCATTGGACTTTTCCGCAGTGAATTCCTGTATCTTGGACGAGAAGATTTCCCGACGGAGGAGGAACAGCTGCAGGCGTACAGGCAGGTTCTTCAGACGATGGGAGAGAAGAAAGTGATTATCCGCACACTGGATATTGGAGCTGACAAACAGGTGGATTACTTTCATCTCGGAAAGGAGGAGAATCCGGCACTCGGATACCGGGCAATCCGCATCTGTCTGAAACAGCCGGATATTTTCAAGACGCAGCTGCGCGCACTGTTTCGCGCGACTGTACACGGAAATCTCTCCATCATGTATCCAATGATTACTTCCACGGAGGAAGTAAAGCGGATTTATGAGATTGTGGAGGAGGTAAGGGCGGAGCTGCGAGACGCTGGGGTACCGTTCAGGGAGCCGGAGCAGGGGATTATGATCGAGACGCCGGCGGCGGTGATGGTCAGCGATGAACTCGCACAGATGGTCGACTTTTTCAGTATCGGTACCAATGACCTCACACAGTATACGCTTGCCATTGACCGCCAGAATGAACGGCTGGATGACTTTTACAACCCCCATCACAAAGCGATTATCCGCATGATCCAGATGGTGGTAGACAATGCGCACAAGTACGGGAAATGGGCAGGCATCTGCGGGGAGCTGGGCGCTGACCTGGAGCTGACAGAAACATTTGTGAACATGGGAATGGACGAATTGTCGGTTTCGCCTTCCATGGTACTGCCGCTCAGAAAGCGGATCAGAGAGCTTTCCTGATATTTTCCAGATACAGGAATACAGAACAATGCAATGGTTTACTTAAGAGAGAAAGGATGGTTTTTATGCAGCAGGTACATATTAGATTTCATGGTGTAGATCAGGTAAGGCAGTTTGTAAATATCGTCAATACATTTGATACGAGCTTTGATCTGGGC